>JBDLTR010000058.1:0-5742 GCA_039805705.1 Pseudomonadota bacterium | reverse complement strand
CATGGTCGACGAAAGCACCGAAGCGCGCAGCGCCGAACTCGGCCAGGGCGTGGTGCCTTTTGGCACCGAGCGTTACCTGGACCGCGAAGGCCGTGGGCTGATCGTCAAGAAGCAGGTGGTGTTGACCGGCGACAACCTCACCGACGCACAACCTGGCTTTGACAGCCAGACCCAGGAGCCGGTGGTCAACCTCACGCTGGACGCCAAAGGCGCGCGCATCTTCAAGGACGTGACGCGCGAAAACGTGGGCAAGCGCATGGCCATCATCCTGTTCGAAAAGGGCAAGGGCGAGGTCGTGACGGCGCCGGTGATCCGCACCGAAATCGGTGGTGGCCGCGTGCAGATCTCGGGCCGCATGACCACGGTGGAGGCCAACGACACCGCGCTGCTGCTGCGCGCCGGCTCCTTGGCCGCACCGATGGAGATCATCGAAGAGCGCACCATTGGCCCGAGCCTGGGCGCCGAAAACATCGCCAAGGGCTTCAACAGCGTGACCTGGGGCTTTGTCGCCATCGTCGCCTTCATGTGCATTTACTACATGATGTTCGGCGTGTTCTCCAGCCTGGCGCTGGCGGTCAACCTGTTGCTGCTGGTGGCCCTGTTGTCCATGCTGCAGGCCACGCTGACCTTGCCGGGCATGGCCGCCATGGCGCTGGCTTTGGGCATGGCGATCGACTCCAACGTGCTGATCAACGAGCGTGTGCGCGAAGAATTGCGCAACGGCGCGAGCCCGCAGTCGGCCATCCACGCGGGCTTTGACCGCGCCTGGGCGACCATCCTGGACTCGAACGTGACCACGCTGATCGCCGGTGTCGCGCTGCTCGCCTTTGGCTCGGGCCCGGTGCGCGGCTTTGCCGTGGTGCACTGCCTGGGCATCCTGACCAGCATGTTCTCGGCCGTGTTCTTCTCGCGCGGCTTGGTCAACCTCTGGTACGGCAGCCAGAAAAAGCTCAAAGGTGTCTCGATCGGCACCGTCTGGCGCCCCGCCGGCGCCGCGCCCAAGGCCGATTGAACGGGAGACAGACGATGGAATTCTTCAAGATCAAAAAAGACATCCCGTTCATGAAGCACGCGTTGGTCTTCAACGCGGTCTCCTTCCTGACCTTTGCCGCGGCGGTGTTCTTTTTGTTCACGCGCGGCCTGCACCTGTCGGTGGAATTCACCGGCGGCACGCTGATGGAGGTGGCCTACAGCCAACCGGCCGATCTGAACCAGGTGCGCAGCACCGTGGCCGGCCTGGGTTTTGCCGAGACCCAGGTGCAGAACTTTGGCACTGCGCGCGACGTGATGATCCGCCTGCCCGCGCAAAAAGGCGTGAGCTCGGCCCAGCAAAGCGAAAAGGTCATGGCCGCACTCAAGGCGGCCAACCCCGAGGTCACGCTGCGCCGCACCGAGTTTGTGGGCCCCCAGGTGGGCGACGAGCTCATGGCCGACGGCCTCAAGGCCCTGGCCTTCGTGGTCGTGGGCATCATGGTCTATCTGGCCTTGCGCTTCGAATGGAAATTCGCGGTCGCGGCCATCGTGGCCAACCTGCACGACGTCATCATCATCCTGGGCTTTTTCGCCTTCTTCCAGTGGGAGTTCTCGCTGGCGGTCCTGGCGGCGGTGCTGGCGGTGCTGGGCTACTCGGTCAACGAATCGGTGGTGATTTTTGACCGGATCCGCGAGAACTTCCGCCGCTTTCGCAAGATGAACACCGTCGAGATCATCGACAACGCCATCACCTCGACCATCAGCCGCACCATCATCACCCACGGCTCCACGCAAATGATGGTCTTGTCGATGCTGCTGTTCGGCGGCGAGACGCTGCATTACTTCGCCATGGCGCTGACGATCGGCATTTTGTTCGGCATCTACTCTTCGGTGTTCGTGGCCGCAGCGATCGCGATGTGGCTGGGCGTGCGCCGCGAGGATTTGATCAAGGCGGCCAAAAAAGACGGCGACCCTTCCGACGAGAACCACGGCGCCGTGGTGTGACCGGGCCCGCCTGAAACACCACGACAAGAGGCCCTGCGGGGCCTCTTTTTTCGGGCCCTAAACCCGCACCAGCTTTTGAAAACGTGCGCCGGGCAAGCGCGCGACGTGCCCCGCCAGTTCCAAGGCCAGCAGTTCGGCCTGCAGCGTGGCGGTGTCCATGCCGCTGCGCGCTTGCAGCGCGTCCAGACCGGTGGGCTCAGCGCCCAGCAGCGCCAGCAAGCGTGGCTCTGGCGCTGGCGCCTGCAGCGCCAAAGGCACCTGGGCGAAGGGGTCGGGCGTGCGCAGCTCTTCGAGCACGTCTTGCGCCGATTCCACCAGCTTGGCGCCTTGGCGGATCAGCGCGTGGCAGCCCTTGCTTTGCGGCGAGTGGATCGAGCCGGGAATCGCGAACACCTCGCGCCCTTGCTCCAGCGCCAGGCGGGCGGTGATCAGCGAGCCCGATTCGGGCGCGGCCTCGACCACCAGCGTGCCTTGGCTCAGGCCCGAGAGGATGCGGTTGCGGCGCGGAAAGTTCGCGCTCAGGGGTGGTGTGCCCAAGGCGTATTCGCTGAGGATCAAGCCCTGCGCCAGCAGGCGCTGCGCGAGCGCCAGGTGCTGGCGCGGGTAGACCCGGTCCAGCCCGGTGCCGACCACGGCGATGGTGGCCAGACGGCCGGGGGCCGCGCCCTCGAGCGCACCTTCGTGCGCGGCACCGTCCACCCCCAGGGCCAGGCCCGAGACGATGGTGAGCCCCGCTTGCGCCAGGCTGCGCGCAAAAGCCTGCGCATTGAGCCGGCCTTGGGGTGTCGGGTTGCGGCTGCCGACGATGGCCAAGTTGTGTTCGGCCTGCAGGTGCTGCAACTGCGCGACGCGGCCCATGGCGTAGAGCAGACAGGGCGGGTCGGCGGTGTGCAGCAAAGGCGCGGGGTAGTCGGCGTCGCCCAGCGCCACGATGGCGCGTTCGCCCGGGGCCGCTTGCAACCAGGCCCAGGTGGCCTCGGTCAAGGCCGCCCAGCCCTCGGGCGGGCGGGCCATGGCCTGCGCGGTGGCCCGCCCCACCACCGCTGGCCAGGCGCTGGGGGCTTGTGCCCACAAGGCCTGCGGCGGGCCAAAAGCCGCGAGCAGTTGGCGCGCGGTTTCGGTGCCGATGCCCGGGGTGTGCAAGAGGCGCAACCAGGCGCCCAGCTCTTCGCGTTCGCTGACCATGAGTCTCTCCCTGTCGGCCGTCTGCGGCTCTGCGGCCAATTCTGGGCGAAAGCCCCGCACGCGGCAAGGCGACAATGCGGGCATGGCGATTTGCATTCTTGACAACGAGCGGCTCGACGCCGCGCTGGCCTCGCGTTGGCCCTCGTACGGGGCGATGACCACCGAGTGGCTGCGCGCCTCGGGCTGGAGCGGAGACATCGTGGTCCACAGCACGCGGGGCGGCGACTACCCGAGCGACATGGCCGGCCATGAGGCGGTGCTGCTCACGGGCAGTCGCGCCGATGCTTTTGGTGACGAGCCCTGGGTGGTGGAACTGCGCGAGCGGGTCGCGCGCTGGCTGGCCCGGGGCCAACGCCTGGTGGGCATCTGCTTTGGCCACCAGCTGATCGCCCATGTGCTGGGCGCGCCGGTCGGCCGCGCGCCCACCGGCTGGGGCCAGGGGCGCATGGTCTACGAGTGGCTGGGCCCCGAGGGCGTGGCCGATGCGCAGGGGCAAGTGGCCTTGCTGGCCAGCCACCAGGACCAGGTGCTGGCCTTACCCCCCGGGGCCACGCTGCTCGCGCGCAGCGCGCACTGTCCGGTGGCCTCGTACGCGCTGGGTTCGCAGGTGCTGTGCGTGCAACCGCACCCCGAGTTCGACGCCGACTACACGGCCCGCCTGATCGAGGCGCGGCGCGCGCGTTTTGCGCCCGAGGTGGTGGCCGAGCGCCTGGACAGCCTGCGCGATAGGCACCAGGGCCTGGACTTTGGGCGCCTGGTCGTGCGCTTTGTCCAACAGGGCCTTTGAAGGCCTGCGAAAATACGGGCCATGGCCCTTCTTCCGATCCTCCGCTACCCCGATCCGCGCCTGCACAAGGTGGCCCAGCCCGTGCAGGCGTTTGACGCGCGCCTGCAGCAGCTCATCGACGACATGCTCGAGACCATGTACGAGGCCAAGGGCATTGGCCTGGCGGCCACCCAGATCGATGTGCACGAGCGCCTGATCGTGATCGACGTGTCCGAAGAGCGTGACCAGCCGCTGGTGCTGATCAACCCTGAAATCACCTGGGCCAGCGAGGTGCGCGTCAAGGGCGACGAAGGCTGCCTCTCGGTGCCGGGCATTTACGACGGTGTCGAGCGGGCCACCTCGGTCAAGGTCAAGGCCCTGGACCGCCAAGGCCAGGAGCAAGAGATCGAGGCCGATGGCCTGCTCGCGATCTGCATCCAGCACGAGATGGACCACCTGCGCGGCAAGGTCTTCGTCGAATACCTGTCCACGCTCAAGCAAGGCCGCATCAAGACCAAGCTGGCCAAAGCCCTGCGCGACGAGCAGCGTTGAGGGGCCACGTTTGAAACTGGTTTTTGCGGGCACGCCCGAATTCGCGCGCGAGGCCCTGGCGGCCTTGCACGCTGCCGGGCATGAGATCGCGCTGGTGCTCACCCAGCCCGACCGCCCGGCGGGCCGGGGCATGAAATTGCAGGCCTCACCGGTCAAGCAATGGGCGTTGGACCACGGCGTGCCGGTCGCGCAGCCGCGCAGCCTGCGCCTGGACGGCAAATACCCCGAAGACGCCGCCGCCGCGCGCGAGGCGCTGCAGGCCGCAGGGGCCGAGTGCATGGTCGTGGCGGCTTACGGCCTGATCCTGCCGGCATGGACGCTGGACCTGCCCCCGCGCGGCTGTCTCAACATCCACGCCTCGATCCTGCCGCGCTGGCGCGGCGCAGCGCCGATCCACCGCGCGATCGAAGCGGGCGACGCCGAGACCGGCATCACCATCATGCAGATGGACGCGGGCCTGGACACCGGCGACATGCTGCTGCTGCGCACCCTGCCGATCGGGCCCGAGGCCACCACCGCCACCTTGCACGACCTGCTGGCCGCTTTGGGTGGCGAATGCATCGTGCAGGCCTTGGCCGCACCCGATGCCCTGGTGCGCACGCCGCAGCCGACCGAGGGCGTGACGTATGCGCACAAGATCGAGAAAGCCGAGGCCGCGCTCGATTGGGCGCTGGACGCCGAGCTGCTGGCGCGCCGCATCCGGGCTTTCGACCCCTTCCCCGGCATGACGGTGCCGCTGACGCACAACGGCCAGACCGAGACGCTCAAGCTCTGGGCCGCCAAGGCCGAGCCGCGCCAGGCCGAGCTGGCGCCGGGCACCGTGGTCAGCGCCGACGCCTCGGGCGTGCGCGTGGCCTGTGGCCAGGGCCAGCTGTGCCTGACCCAGCTGCAGCGACCCGGCGGCAAGCGCCTGGGCGCCGCCGACTTTTTGCGGGGCTGCCCGCTGCAGGCTGGTCAGCGCCTGAAGGCCGACTGATGTTTTTCCACGCGCGCTTGCACCGTCACCCGGCCTTCATGCAGGGCGTGCGCGCGCTGGCGCCGCAAGCGCCGGGCATCGGCGCGTGGGCCCTGATGACCGGTGTGGCCATGGTCAAGGCCGGCATGAGCCCGTTCGAGGCGGTGGCCATGACGCTCTTGGTGTTTGCCGGCAGCGCGCAGCTGGCGGCCACTCCGCTGATCATCGCGGGTGCGCCGATGTGGGTGATCTTGGCGACGGCGTTTTGCGTGAACCTGCGCTTTGTGGTGTTCAGCCTGCACCTGCG
>JBDLTR010000057.1:0-21750 GCA_039805705.1 Pseudomonadota bacterium | reverse complement strand
CGCCTCGAAGAACCGGCCAAGCCGGGCGTGGCGTTTTCGCTGGTGCGCAAATTGTTGGCCTTCAACACGCCCGAGGCGCAGCGCGTGGAGGTGGTGATCCTCTCGCGCAACGACCCGGTCTCGGGCATGCGCGTGTTCCGCTCGGCCCAGCACTACGGCCTGCCGATCCAGCGCGGCAGTTTCACGCGCGGGCAGGCACCCTGGCGTTACCTCAAGCCGCTCAACGCCAACCTGTTCCTGTCGGCCCACCTGCCCGATGTGCGCGCCGCGCTCGACGCGGGCGTGCCCGCCGCCCAGGTGTACCCGCATTCGGCACGCGCCTCCGAAGCGCACCCACACGAGGTGCGCATCGCCTTTGACGGTGACGCGGTGCTGTTTTCCGACGAGGCCGAGCGCGTGTTCCAGGCCCAGGGCTTGTCGGCCTTCCAGCAGCACGAACGCGACAAGGCCTCGCAACCGCTCTCGGCCGGGCCTTTCAAACCGCTCCTTGCGGCCCTTCACCGCTTGCAGCAAGAAGGCACGCCGGCCATGCGCATCCGCACCGCGCTGGTCACGGCGCGCAGCGCGCCCGCGCACGAGCGCGCCATCCGCACCCTGATGGACTGGGACATCGAGGTCGACGAGGCCATGTTCCTCGGCGGTCTGCCCAAGGGCGAGTTTTTGCGAGAGTTCGAACCGGACTTTTTCTTCGACGACCAGACCGGTCACATCGAATCGGCGGCCCAGCATGTGCCTGCGGGCCATGTGGCCTCGGGCGTCAGCAACCTTTAGCGGCGGCTTTCACGGCGGGCGATCCATACTGTCGACAACAGGATCACGAAAGCCCCCGCCCAGGTCGAGGCGCTGGGCACATCGGAGAACACGATCCAGCCCATCAGCGAGGCCCAGACCAGGTCCAGAAAACGCAGCGACTGCGTGGCCGAGATGTCGGCACTGCGAAACGCGCGCGTCAGGCAGTAATGGCCGAGCGAGCCGAACACGCCGGTGGCGGCAAAACCCAGCCATTGCCAGGGCCCTGGCGTTTGCCAATGCCACAGCGCCATCGGCAGGCTCAGCAGCGTCACGGTGATGGCCTGCCAGAGCACGATGACGCTGGTTTTCTCATAGCGCGTGAGCGCCTTGGTGATCAAGAACGACGCGGCGAACACCGGTGCCGAGGCCAGCATGACCAGGCTGTAGGCCCCGCCCTCGCCCGTCAGCCTGGGCAGCACCACCACCAGCACGCCGGTGAAGCCGATCATGGCGGCCACCCAACGGTCGCGGCGCATGGGCTCGCCCAGGAACCAGGCCGCGCCCAGCATGATGAACAAAGGCGTGGTGAAGCCGATCGCCGTCATGTCGGCCAGGGCGATGTGCGGCAAGGCGGTGAACCACAGGATCAGGCCCAGGGTGTGCACCCCACCGCGCCAGAACTGGCCGATCACATTCACCGGCCGGTAGGCGGCCCAGCCTTGGCGCCAGACCCAGGGCAGCATGACCAGGCCCCCCATCAGGTAGCGCAAAAACTGCGCCTCGTAGGGGTCGAGCTGTTGCGACAGGACGCGCGTGAGGGTGTTGAGAAAGGCGAAACAGACGCCGCTGCCCACCGTCCAGAGCATGCCTTGCACCGGGGCTGGCCAACGGCGCAAGCGGCGGCGCGTGCGCCCATGCCACAGCGCCCCCTGGCGGGCAGCGCGTGCAAAAGAAAAGGGCTTGCGCGTCATGCAAGCCCTGGAAAGCCAGGCTCGGTCACCGGCCCATCTTGGGGGCTGGCGAGCGGCCTGTCAGTCGCCTCGGCGAAGTGGGGGTTTCAGCGGTTTTGCAAGGCCGCGATGCGCTCTTCGATCGGCGGGTGCGTCGAGAACAGCTGGCCAATGCCCCCGGCAATGCCCATGGCGGCCACGCTCTTGGGCAGCTCGGCGCTGTGCAGGCCGCCCAGGCGCGCCAGGGCGTTGATCATCGGCTGCTTGTTGCCCATCAGCTGCGCGGCACCGGCGTCGGCGCGGAATTCGCGCTGGCGGCTGAACCAGGCCACGATGATGGCCGCCACGAAACCGAGCACGATGTCGAGCACGATGGTGGTGACGTAGTAGCCCATGCCCGGGCCGCTGCTTTGCTCGTCGTTCTTGCGCAGGAAGCTGTCGACCGCATAACCGATGACGCGCGAGAGGAACACCACAAAGGTGTTCATCACGCCCTGGATCAGGGTCATGGTGACCATGTCGCCATTGGCGATGTGGGCCACCTCATGGCCGATCACGGCCTCGACTTCTTCTTTGCTCATGTTGTAGAGCAGGCCGGTGGACACGGCCACCAGGGCCGAGTCGCGGAAGGCGCCGGTGGCGAAGGCGTTGGGATCGCCTTCAAAAATGCCCACCTCGGGCATGCCGATGCCGGCCTTGTCGGCGAACTTGCGCACGGTCTCGAGGATCCAGGCTTCGTCCTGGTTGCGCGGCTGCTCGATGACCTGCACGCCAGCCGTCCACTTGGCCATGGGCTTGCTGATCAGCAGCGAGATGATGGCACCGCCAAAACCCATCACCAGCGCAAAGCCCAGCAGCGCGCCCAGGTTCAGGCCATTGGCCGTGAGGAAGCGGTCCACGCCCAAAAGGCGCGAGACGATGCCCAGCACCAGCACCACCGCCAGGTTGGTCAGCACAAACAAAAGAATGCGTTTCATAGGTCTTTCTGTCGAAGCACACCCGCAGCGGGTGCGAAGCGAATGGTAGGGGCGAAAGGCCCGAATTCAAGCGTGGCGCGCGATTTCCGGGCTGGGCTGGGGTTTTTGCGCCGCCGCGCGGCGCGGGCGAAAGACCTCGGCGTCGTCGTAAAAGCCGGGCTCGGCATTGGCCGGCCACCAGCCGGGCACGCCCAGCACCGGCAAGGGCGAAAACGGCTTGGTCGCGAGCTTGGCCGGCGTGAGGTCTTGCGCCAGCCAGGCGTCCAGCCCGTCGGCGGGCACGCCTTCGGGCACGCGCCAGAGGTGGGCGGTGATGGACTTGTAGGGCCGCACCAGTTTTTCGAGGGTGGCGTGGCCAAACGGCCACAGACGCACCTGCGCCCAGGCGCTGCGCTGCGTCCACAGCGCGTCGTGCCAGCGGTGCTCGCGCAAGGCCTGCCAGATCGGCTCGGGCGCCTGGATCAGCAGCGCGTTTTCGTCGAACACGGTGACCGCGTCACGCACCGGGCCTCGGCGCGCGTGCACACCATCGCGCGCGATCTCAGCGGCCTGCAGCGCGTTCAGGCGCTGCTTGGCCAGCGGAAAGTGCATCCAGCACAGGGCGTTGAAGAAATCGTGCAGGCCCTCGCGCGTGGGCACTTGGCCGCTGTCGCGGATGAACGCCTCGTACGCCACCCCCTCGGGCAGCGCGCTTTGCGGCACAAAGCGCACCGGCGCGCGCGCGGCCTCGCTCAAGGCTTGCGGCTGTGGGAGACCTGCCGCCATCCGCAGCGCCAGCGGCTCGCCCAGCGCGCGCCACCCGGCCAGCCAGGGCGTGTCCCAGGCAATGTCGGCGACGCCCAGCTGCGCGGGCGCGATGCCCGCGCAGCGGGCACCCGCCGCGCGGCGCAGCGGTGCGTTCAGGCCTGCAGCATCCGCCACGGCAGGCTTTCCCCGGCGCGCAGGGGCTTGAGCTCGGCATCGCCAAAGGCAAAGGTCTCGGCCGGTGTCCAGGCCTCGCGGCGCAGGGTGATGGTGCCGGTGTTGCGCGGCAGGCCATAAAAATCGGCCCCATGGAAGCTGGCGAAGCCTTCGAGCTGGTCCAGCGCACCGGCGGCGTCAAAGGCCTCGGCGTACATCTCGATCGCCGCGTGCGCGGTGTAGCAGCCGGCGCAGCCGGTGGCGTGTTCCTTGAGGTGGGCCGGGTGCGGCGCGCTGTCGGTGCCCAAAAAGAACTTGGGGCTGCCGCTGGTGGCCGCCTGCACCAGGGCCAGGCGGTGCGTCTCGCGCTTCAAGACCGGCAAGCAGTAATAGTGCGGTCGGATGCCCCCGGTGAAGATGGCGTTGCGGTTGTAGAGCAGGTGGTGCGCGGTGATGGTGGCGCCCAGCAGCGCGTCGGCCTCGGCCACGTACTGCGCAGCCTCTTTCGTGGTGATGTGCTCCATCACGATCTTCAGGCCCGGGAAATCGCGGCGCAAGGGTTGGAGCTGCTGTTCGATGAAGACGGCCTCTCGGTCGAACAGGTCGATGTCGGGCGAGGTGACTTCACCGTGCACCAGCAGCAGCACGCCTTCGCGCTGCATGGCTTCGAGCACCGGGTAGATCTTGCGCAGGTCGGTCACGCCCGCGTCGCTGTTGGTGGTGGCGCCGGCCGGGTAGAGCTTGCAGGCGACCACGCCAGCGGCCTTGGCGCGCGCAATTTCCGCAGGCGCCAGCTTGTCGGTGAGGTACAGCGTCATCAAGGGCTCGAAAGCCATGCCCGCGGGCACGGCGGCCTGGATGCGCGCCTTGTAGGCCAGCGCCTGCTCGGCGGTGGTCACCGGCGGCTTGAGGTTGGGCATGATGATGGCGCGGCCAAACTGGGCGGCGGTGTGCGGCACCACGGTGTGCAGGGCTGCCCCGTCGCGCACGTGCAAGTGCCAGTCGTCGGGGCGGGTCAGGGTGAGTTCTTGGGGCATGGGCGTATTGTCGCAAACCCCATGCCGTCACCCGGCAAACCACACACCGTCAGCCTGCAAATCACACCGCGTCACCCTTCAAACCATACCGGGTCACCCTCGGGCTTGACCCGAGGGTCCAGGTCAACGCAGGGCCACCGAAGCCCCGGTCAAGCCCGGGCATGACACCGGCGTGGCCCGACTCAATGCGCCAAGATCTTCGACAAGAACTCTTTGGTGCGGGGCTGGCGGTTCTCGGGGTGTTTGAAAAACTCGTCCTTGGAACAGTCTTCGAGGATGCGGCCACCGACGTCGATGAAGATCACCCGGCTGGCCACCTGGCGCGCGAAACCCATCTCGTGCGTGACCACCATCATGGTCATGCCTTCCTGGGCGAGCTTGACCATCACCTCCAGCACCTCGCCCACCATCTCGGGGTCGAGGGCCGAGGTGGGTTCGTCGAACAGCATGACCATCGGGTCCATCGACAGCGCCCGCGCGATCGCCACACGTTGCTGCTGGCCGCCCGAGAGCTGGCCCGGAAACTTGTCCTTGTGCGCCATCAGGCCCACGCGGTCGAGCATCTTCAGGCCTCGCGCGGTGGCTTCGTCGATCGAACGGCCCAGCACCTTGACCTGCGCGATCGTGAGGTTCTCGGTCACCGACAGGTGGGGAAAGAGCTCGAAGTGCTGGAACACCATGCCCACGCGCGAGCGCAGTTTGGGCAAATCGGTGCGGGGGTCGTGCAAGGGCACGCCGTCGACAAAGAGCTGGCCTTTTTGGAAAGGCTCCAGGCCATTGACGGTCTTGATCAGGGTGGACTTGCCCGAACCCGAGGGGCCGCAGACCACCACCACATCGCCTTTGGCGATGCTGACCGAGCAGTCGTCCAAGACCTGCACCGGGCCATACCATTTGGAAACGTGTTGGATCTCGATCATGGGAACCCTTCTTCAGCGCACGATGGCGATCTTGGCCTGCAAGCGCTTGACGCCCCACGACAGGGCGAAACAGATCACGAAATAGACCCCCGCCGCCAGCAAGTACGCCTCTTCGGGTCGGCCGTAAATCTTGCCGGCGTTGGTGAAGCCCTTGAGCAGGTCATAGGCACCGATCGCATACACCAGCGAGGTGTCCTGGAACAGGATGATGGTTTGCGTGAGCAGCACCGGCAGCATGTTGCGAAAGGCCTGGGGCAAGACGATCAGGCGCATGTTTTGCGCATAAGTCATGCCCAGGGCCTGGCCCGCAAACACTTGGCCGCGCGGGATGGATTGGATGCCGGCGCGCATGATCTCGCTGAAGTAGGCCGCTTCGAACGCGATGAAAGTGATCACGGCCGAGAGCTCGGCGCCGATCGGCTTGCCGATCCAAAACGGGATCAGCAGGTAAAACCAGAGGATGACCATCACCAGCGGGATGGAGCGCATGCCGTTGACGTAGACGGTGGCGGGCCCAGCCAGCCAGCGCTGGCCCGACAGGCGCATCAGCGCGAGCACAGTGCCCAGGAGTAACCCCCCCACAGTGGCCACCACCGTGAGCTGCACACTGAACAGCAAGCCGCTGGCCACGAACTTGCGCAGCATCTCCAGGTCGAAAAACGAGAGGTCCAGGCCCAGCATCTCAGTGCCCTCCCCCGGTGCCGGCCGCGATGAAACCCGGCACGCGCAGGCGGCGCTCGACGAAGGCGAAGACGCGGTTCACGGCAAACGCCGAAGCCGCATAGAGTGCCGTGACCGCCAGGTAGATCTCGATGCCACGCGAGGTTTCCTCTTGCGCCTGCATGGCGAACATGGTGAGCTCGGCGATCGACACGGCGAAGGCCACCGAGGAGTTCTTGAGCAGGTTCATCGACTCGCTGGTCAGCGGCGGCAAGATGATGCGAAACGCCATCGGCAGGATCACATAGCGGTAAGACTGCCAGGTGGTGAAGCCCATGGCCATGGCCGCGTGGCGCTGGCCACGCGGCAACGCCTGGATGCCCGCGCGAAACTGCTCGGCGATGCGCGCCGAGGTGAAAAAACCCAGCGCCAGCACCACCAGCGCAAAGCCCGGCACCTGTTGCAAGGCGGGGAACGCCTTGGGCAGCACGAAGTACCACAGAAAAATCTGCACCAGCAGCGGGATGTTGCGAAACAGCTCCACCCAGGCGTTGGCCAGGCGCGTGAGCCAGGGGCTGTCGGGCAAGGTGCGCACCGTGCCCACCACCGCCCCCACCCCCATGGCCACCACCCAGGCGCTGGCGGCCACCGCCAGTGTCCAGCGCCAGGCTTCGAACATCCACGCGAGGTAGGTGCGACCGCTGCCGTCGTCTTGCAGGAACACCTGCCAATCCCAAGTCATGCTGTGCCCTCCCAAAAAACAACCCCGACCAAGCTGCCCTGGCGGGGTTGCTCTGCCTTCAAACCACGCTCACTTCTTGGCGTAGTCTTCGGCCGGTTTGTCGTTGGGGTTGGCCCAGGCGGCTTTGGTGGCGTCACTGGCGGGCAGGCCCACGCGCGTGTTCTTGGGGGGGATGGGCTGCACGAACCACTTGTCGTAGAGCCGGGCGAGTTCGCCGCTCTTGGCCATCGCGGCCACGGTGTCGTCGGCCAGCTTCTTGAAGGCCGGATCGTCCTTGCGGACCATGATGGCGATCGGCTCGACGTTGAGCACCTCGCCCACGATCTTGAAGTCGCCGGGGTTCTTGGCGGTGGCGATGTTGCCGGCCAGGATCTGGGCGTCCATCACGAAAGCGTCGGCACGGCCCGACTCGAGCAGCAAGAAGCTGTCGGCGTGGTCTTTGCCAAACACCTCTTTGAAATCGACGCCGTTGGCACGCTCGTGCTTGCGCAGCAGCTGCACCGAGGTGGTGCCGGTGGTGGTGGCCACGTTTTTGCCATTGAGCTGGGCGATCGAGCTGATGCCGGAGGCGCCCTTGACGGCGATGCGCACTTCTTCGACGTAGGTGGTCACCACAAACGCGACGTCTTTTTGGCGCGCGGTGTTGTTGGTGGTGGAGCCACACTCGATGTCGATGGTGCCGTTTTGCACGAGCGGGATGCGGTTCTGCGAGGTCACCGGCTGGTATTTGATGTCCAGCTTTTTGCCCACCGCTTTTTCGAGGTTGCCGATGATGCGCTGGCAAATCTCGACGTGGTAGCCCGCGTACTTGCCATCGCCCAGGGTGTAGGACAAAGCACCCGAAGAATCACGCACGCCCATGGTCACCCCACCCGACTCCTTGACCTTGGACAGGGTGTCGGCCTGGGCCGACAGGCTCAGCAGGGTGGATGCGGCCAGGGCCAGCAAAGCTTTGTTCATGGTGTACTCCAGAGGTTCAGGGCCGGGCGGCCGGGGAAAAGCGGATCATAGTCAGCGCCATGGCGGCGGCCGATCAGGGTGTACCCGCAAGCGCGGACAGACGGGGCGAGGCAGCGCCTTGCAGCGCCTCCCACAGGGCTTGTGCGCTGCGCTTGGCCGGGCTCTTGGGGCCGGGCCGTGCGCGGTACATGCGCAGCTGCAAGCGCAGCTCGGGCAGCAGACCCGCATCGGAGAGGGCCGGAACCAACTGCCCAGCCTGCAGCTCTTTGCGCACCGCCCCCAAAGGCAAGAAGGCCACCCCATGGCCCGCCAGCGCCATGGCCTTGAGGCCCTCGGCCATGTCGGTTTCGTACACCCGGTCCAGGTGGATGGGCGTGCCCGCTTGCTGCAGCAGCCAATCGGTCACGCCGCCCAGATAGGCGCCCGGGGCATAGCCCAGGTAAGGCAAGGGCCGCTGGGCATGGCCGGGCAGCACGAACTGGGGCGTGCCATCGGCATGGGGTTGGGCGTAGGGGGCCAGCACCTCTTCGCCCAGGGTCAGCATGTCGTAGCGCTCGGCATCGAGCTGCAAGGGCTGCGAGGGGTGGTGGTAGGCGATCAGCACATCGCAGCCCCCCTCCACCAGGCGCATCGCCGCATCGTGCACGTTCAGGGCGATCAAGCGGCTTTTGACCGGGCCAAACTGCGCGCGCAGCTCGGCCAGCCATGCGGGGAAAAAAGTGAAGGCCAGGGTGTGCGGCACCGCGAACTCGATGACGTCCTGCCCCGCCGTGTCATGGCCACGCAGCATGGCGCGTGTGTTTTGCAGCGACTGCAGCAGCTCCAGCGCCTGGGCGTACAGGGTCTCGCCCGCGGGGGTGAGGGAGGTCGGGTAAGAACTGCGGTCGACGAGATCGACCCCGGCCCAGGCCTCGAGCGACTGGATACGCCGCGAAAACGCCGGCTGCGTGACATGGCGCAGCTGGGCCGAGCGGCTGAAACTGCGCGTTTCGGCCAGGCTCACAAAGTCTTCCAGCCACTTGGTTTCCATGGCCCGATTATTCCGCGCTTTGCTGCAGGGCCCACATGCTGGCGTAACGCCCTTGCAGCGCCAGCAGCTGTGCATGCGTGCCGCGCTCGACGATGCGACCCGCGTCCATCACCAGGATCTCATGCGCGTCGACCACGGTCGAGAGGCGGTGGGCGATCACGAGCGCGGTCTTGTTCTGCGCGGCGCTGGCGAGTTCGGCCTGGATGGCGCGTTCATTGGCCGAATCGAGCGCCGAGGTGGCCTCGTCAAACACCAGGATCGGCGGGTTCTTGAGCAAGGTGCGCGCGATCGCCACCCGCTGCTTCTCGCCCCCCGAGAGCTTGAGCCCGCGTTCACCGACCGGCGTGGCGTAGCCCTTGGGTGTGGAGGCGATGAAGTCGTGGATGCGCGCCGCGCGTGCGGCGGCCTCGATCTCGTCCTGGCCCGCGCCGGGCCGGCCGTAGGCGATGTTGTAGGCCACGCTGTCGTTGAAGAGCACCGTGTCCTGCGGCACGATACCGATCGCGCGGCGCACGCTCGCTTGCGTGACCGTGCGGATGTCTTGGCCCGCGATCTGCACCGCGCCTTGCTGGACGTCGTAGAAACGGAACAGCAAGCGCGCGAGCGTGGATTTGCCAGAACCCGAAGGCCCGACCACCGCCACCGTCTGGCCTGCAGGAATGGTGAAGCTCACGCCCTGCAAGATGGGGCGGTCAGGCTCATAGGCGAAGTGCACATTGTCAAAGCGCACCTCGGGCGCGCCCTGCAACAGCAGCGCCGCTGCACCGGGCGCATCGGCCACCTCACGCTCGCGGTCCATCAGCGCGAACATGCGGTCCAGATCGGTCAGGCTCTGCTTGATCTCGCGGTAGAGCACGCCCAAAAAATTGAGCGGGATGTAGAGCTGGATCATGAAGGCGTTGATCATCACCAGATCGCCCAGCGTCATGCGGCCATCGACCACGCCCTGGGTGGCACGCCAGAGCATGGCCACCAGCGCGGCGGCGATGATCAGTTGCTGGCCGGTGTTGAGCAAGGACAGCGTGGTTTGCGCCTTCAGGCGCGCGCGGCGCAGGCGCTCCAGGCTGTCGTCGTAACGCTGGGCCTCAAACGCCTCGTTGCCAAAGTACTTGACGGTCTCGAAGTTCAGCAGCGAATCGATCGCCTTGGTGTGAGCGGCCGAATCGAACTCGTTGGCCTGGCGCCGAAACTGCGTGCGCCACTCGGTGATGCGCACGGTGAAAAAGATGTAGAGCGCCAGTGCCGCCACCGTGATCCAGGCGAACCAGACGTCGAATTTGACGGCCAGGATGGCCAGCACCAGCCCCACCTCGATCAGCGTGGGCACGATGCTGTA
Source organism: Pseudomonadota bacterium (assembly GCA_039805705.1). GTDB lineage: Bacteria > Pseudomonadota > Gammaproteobacteria > Burkholderiales > Burkholderiaceae_C > Limnohabitans_A. The sequence goes on along the minus strand of JBDLTR010000057.1, from coordinate 11,506 downwards.
GAGCGAGTACGAGATCAGCGATTCGATGCCGCGCACGCCGCGCTCGATGTCGCGCGTCATGCCCCCGGTCTGGCGCGCCAGGTGAAAGCGCAGGCTCAAAGCATGCAAATGCTCGAAGGTTTGCAGCGCGATCGAGCGCGCGGCCCCCTGCGTGGCTTTGGCGAATACCAGCTCGCGCAGCTCGGTGAAGGCCGAAGTGGCCAGGCGCAAGCCGCCATACGCCAGCAGCAGGCCCGCCGGCACCACCAGCACGGCGCGCACATCGCCGGGCGGCAGGGCCATGGCGTCGACCAGCTCTTTGAGCAGCATGGGCACGCCCACATTGGCCAGCTTGGCGCCGACCATGAAGCCGAGTGCGAGCACCACGCGCCATTTGTACTGCCACAGGTAGGGCAGCAGGCGGCGCAGCGTGTGCCAGTCGCCGCTGGTCGGACCGGGAAGGGGGAGTGAGCTGTGGCCACCGTGGCGCATGAGGGACAATCCAAATGTTCAAAAGTTGCCCAGGATTGTGCCCATGTCCGAACCGACCCGCCCCACCGTTGAACTGCCCACCGACCAGGAGCTCGTGCTCAAGGTCGTGCCGATGCCGGCCGACTGCAACGCCAATGGCGATATTTTTGGCGGCTGGGTCATGGCCCAGGTCGACATCGCCGGCTCGGTGCTGCCGGCGCGCCTGGTGCGCGGGCGCATGGCCACGGTGGCGGTGAACCAGTTCATCTTCAAGCAGCCGGTGCGGGTGGGCGACATCCTGTCGTTTTTCGCGCGCATCGCCAAGGTGGGCCGCACCTCGGTGACGGTGCAGGTCGAGGTCTACGCCGAGCGCTACCGCTCGCAGGGCGAGTACAGCAAGGTCACCGAAGCACAGCTGACCTATGTGGCCATCGACGAGCAAGGCCGGCCCAAAGCGATCGAAGCATGACCCTTTTGGTCATGGCCCGGCTTGACCGGGCCATCCAGCGGCCATGGGTCCTCGGGTCCAGCCCGAGGACGACAATCGTGTGGGGCGAGGACGACGAAACAGTGAGTCGTGATCACCAGGCGGGTTGCAGGCTGGCGAAACCCTCGGGCGCATCGGCCTCGCGCTCGAAGCTCACCAGCTCGTAGGCGTCCGGCTGTGACAGCAACGCGCGCAGCAGGCGGTTGTTGAGCGCGTGGCCCGAGCGAAAAGCGCTGTAAGACGCGAGCAGCGGGTGACCGACGATGTAGAGGTCGCCGATCGCGTCCAGGATCTTGTGCTTGACGAACTCGTCGTCGTAGCGCAGGCCGTCGCTGTTGAGCACCTTGTAGTCGTCCATGACGATCGCGTTGTCCAAACCGCCCCCCAGGGCCAGGCCGTTGGCGCGCAGCATTTCCACGTCTTTGGTGAAGCCGAAGGTGCGCGCGCGGGCGATGTCGCGCGCATAGACGCCACTGCCCATGTCAAACACCACCTGCTGGCCGGTGTTGTCGACCGCGGGGTGCTGGAAATCGATCTCGAAACTCAGGCGGTAGCCATGGTAGGGCTCCAGGCGCGCCCATTTGGCCTGCTCGCCCTCGCCTTCGCGCACCTCGACCGCCTTGCGCACCCGGATGAAGCGCTTGGGGGCGTTTTGCACCTGGACGCCCGCGCTTTGCAGCAGGTAGACAAAGGACGAGGCCGAACCGTCGAGGATGGGCACCTCTTCGGCGGTGATGTCCACGTACAGGTTGTCGATGCCCAGGCCGCAGCAGGCCGACATCAGGTGCTCGATGGTCAACACGCGGGCTTGGCCGACCGAGATGGTCGAGGCCAGGCGGGTGTCGGTGACCGATTCGGCCTTGACCGGGATGTCGACCGGCTCGGGCAGGTCGGTGCGGCGAAAGACGATGCCGGTGTCGGGGGGCGCCGGCCGCAGCGTGAGCTCGACCCGCTGGCCGCTGTGCAGACCCACGCCGACGGCGGTGGTCAAGGTCTTGAGGGTGCGTTGGGCGAGCATAAGGCGTATTTTAGTTTTGATGACCATCGCGGTGCTGGTCTGTGGGCTTTCTGAGCGTTGTGGAGGATGCCAGCACGCTGGCCTGTGGGCCGATTCAGGGCGACAGGGCGGCACCGCACCCCGCTTGACGTCGCTGCGCGCCTGAAGTCGCGGGGTTCGGCACCGCCCCATCGCCCTGAATCTGCGTGTGTGGTCACCAGCACCGAGCCTCGCCGGTGCGGGCTGGCCCGGTGGGGCGACTTTAGGCGCGCAGCGACGTCGAGCCCTGCCGGGTCAGCCCGCGCCGGCGAGGCGGCACACGCCCAAGCACAACGCAAAAAAGGGCTGGCCGACCCGCATGGGTCAGCACAGCCCTTCAAAGCACCCGAGTGAAAGACGGAAGGCGGTCAGTCGGCCTGCTTGCGCAGGAAAGCCGGGATTTCGATGTCGTCCATGCCGGCCGAGGACATGCCATCGACGCGGGCGGCGGCGTGGGTGCGCGCGGTGCGCCACACGGCCGGGATGCCATTGCCCATCGCGCTCATCGTCGTGGCCGGTGCGGCCACGGCGTCAGACTGGCCACCCACGGTGAAGGGCACGTTGTCGGTGCCGGTGCGCAGCACCTGCAGCGGCGGAGCGCTGCGGCGGGCGGCGCCCTTGGACAGGCCGGTCGCGACCACGGTCACGCGGATCTGGTCACCCAGGGACTCGTCGTAAGCGGTGCCGTAGATCACGTGCGCGTCTTCCGAGGCGTAGGCGCGGATGGTGTTCATGGCCTGCTTGGACTCGGACAGTTTCAGCGAACCCTTGGCGGCGCTGATCAGCACCAGCACGCCCTTGGCACCCGACAGGTCCACACCCTCGAGCAGCGGGCAAGCCACGGCCTGCTCGGCGGCGATGCGGGCGCGGTCCGGGCCGCTGGCGGCCGCCGTGCCCATCATGGCCTTGCCGGGCTCGCCCATCACGGTGCGCACGTCTTCGAAGTCGACGTTCACATGGCCGGGCACGTTGATGATTTCGGCGATGCCGCCGACGGCGTTTTTCAGCACGTCATTGGCGTGGGCAAAGGCCTCGTCCTGGGTCATGTCCTCACCACCGGGCAGCTCCAGCAGCTTCTCGTTGAGCACCACGATCAGGGAATCGACGTTGGCTTCGAGCTCCTGCATGCCCGCATCGGCGTTTTGCATGCGGCGACCGCCCTCGAACTCGAAGGGCTTGGTCACCACGCCCACGGTCAGGATGCCCATCTCTTTGGCGATGCGCGCGATCACCGGCGCAGCGCCAGTGCCGGTTCCGCCGCCCATGCCGGCGGTGATGAAGAGCATGTGCGCGCCTTCGATGGCTTCGCGGATGTCGGCTTCGGCGCTTTCGGCGCTCTCACGGCCCTTTTCCGGCTTGCTGCCGGCGCCCAGGCCGGTTTGACCCAGCTGAACGACGCGGTGCGCGGCGCTGCGGCTCAGGGCCTGGGCGTCGGTGTTGGCGCAGACGAATTCCACGCCCTGGACCTGGCGCTCGATCATGTGCTCGACGGCGTTGCCGCCGCCGCCGCCCACGCCGATCACCTTGATCTGGGTGCCTTGGTGGAATTCTTCGGTGTCGATCATTTCAATGCTCATGGTGCTCTCCTACTTCAATGTTTGCAGTTGCCTAAATTCGATCTCTTTGTTTTTTGAGGGGTGATGTTGTGGTCAACATCGACATCGCATGCGCCACGGGGGACTGCTGCGGGCCTGGTAGCGGTGTGTCCAATCCATCAGAAGTTCCCCACGATGAAGTCTTTGATGCGGCCAAAGGTGTTGCTCACGCCGCTCTTCTTTTGCGTGACCTTGAAGCCGCGCAGGCGCGCCAGGCGTGCCTCTTCGAGCAGGCCCATCACCGTGGCCGCGCGCGGCTGGCCCACCATGTCGGCCAGCGCGCCGCTGTATTTGGGGATGCCGGTGCGCACCGGCTTGAGGAAGATGTCTTCGCCCAGCTCGACCATGCCCGGCATGACGGCGCTGCCGCCCGTCAGCACGATGCCCGAGGACAGCACTTCCTCGTAACCCGATTCGCGGATGACCTGGTGCACCAGTGAGAAGATTTCTTCGACACGCGGCTCGATCACACCGGCCAGCGCCTGCTTGCTGAGCATGCGCGGGCCGCGGTCGCCCAGGCCCGGCACCTCGACCTGGGCCTCTGGGTCGGCCAGCATCTGCTTGGCATAGCCGTTTTCGACCTTGATGTCTTCGGCGTCCTTGGTCGGGGTGCGCAGCGCCATCGCGATGTCGCTGGTGATCAGGTCGCCGGCGATCGGGATCACGGCGGTGTGGCGGATCGCGCCACCGGCAAAGATCGCCACGTCGGTGGTGCCGGCACCAATGTCGACGCAGGCCACGCCCAGCTCGCGCTCGTCTTCGCTGAGCACCGCCAGGCTCGACGACTGCGGGTTGAGCAAGAGCTGCTCGACTTCCAGGCCGCAGCGGCGCACGCACTTGATGATGTTCTCGGCCGCGCTTTGCGCGCCGGTCACGATGTGCACCTTGGCTTCCAGGCGCATGCCGCTCATGCCGATCGGCTCTTTCACATCCTGGCCGTCGATCACGAATTCCTGCGGCGCCACCAGCAGCAGGCGCTGGTCGGTCGAGATGTTGATGGCACGCGCGGTCTCCATCACGCGGGCCACATCGGCCGGTGAGACTTCTTTGTCCTTGATGGCGACCATGCCACTCGAATTGAGGCCACGGATGTGGCTGCCGGTGATGCCGCAGTTCACGCGCGTGATCTTGCAATCGGCCATCAGCTCGGCTTCTTTGAGCGCCTGCTGGATGCTTTGCACCGTGGCGTCGATGTTGACCACCACGCCGCGCTTGAGGCCATTGCCCGGTGCGATGCCCAGACCGGCGATCTTGAGCTCGCCGTCGGCCATCACCTCGGCCACCACCGCCATCACCTTGGAGGTGCCGATGTCCAGCCCGACCACCAGATCTTTGTACTCTTTTGCCATGTCGTTTCCCCGTCGTCCTGATTCAGTCTTTCATGCCCGCGCTCACAGCTTTTTGCGCGGGTCCGTCTCCAGCGTGGTCACCCCCTGCAGGCGCAAGGCATAACCATCCTTGTGCCGCAGGTCGGCCCCCGCCAGCGAACGCGGCGTGCGGCCATAGCGCGCCGTCACCTGCGACAGCGTGCGCAAAAACAGCTGCAGCTGTTCGCCCAGGGCCTGCGGCGTGCCCCGGCCCAGCTCGATCACCGCGCCACGGTCGGTTTGCAAGCGCCAGCTGCCGCGCGGCGAGAGCTCCAGCTCGTCGATGTCCATGTCCAGGCTTTGCAGCATGGGGCGCAGGTAGCGGTACATCGCCAGCACCTCTTGCGACTGGCTGGGCGCGCCCTTGAAGCGCGGCATGCCCTCGGTTTCGGCCTCGTCCACATTCGCCTCGAACACCTGCCCCTGCTGGTTGAGCAGCAGATTGCCGCCTTCGTCGCCCCACAGCGCCATCGGCTGGTGCTCGCGCATGTCCACCCGCAAGCGGTTGGGGAACTCGCGGTGCACCACCACCGAGCGCACCCAAGGCACGGCCTCGAAGGCCTGCTTGGCCACATCGAGCTTGAGGGTGAAGAAATTGCCCTGCAGCTGCGGCAGGACATTGGCCTTGAGGGTGAAGGCGTTGTTGCGCGTGACCTCGCCCTCGACCTCGATGGCCTGAAGGGCGAACACCGGCAAACGCACCGCCCACCACAGGCCAGCGCCCACACACAGCAGCACCGCCAACGCCAGCAAGGCGCTGGTGGTGGCCTGCATCAGGCGCACGTCCATGGGGGGCAGAGCGAGCGTTTTCACCGGCGCGGCTCCTGCTGGTGGTCCAGCGTGGCGGTTTGCAAAAGCTGCACACACAGCTGTTCGTACGACAAGCCATCGGCACGCGCCGACATCGGCACCAGCGAATGGCCGGTCATGCCCGGCGAGGTGTTGATCTCAAGCAGGTAGGGCGCGCGCGTGGCGGCGTCGATCATCACGTCGATGCGGCCCCAGCCCCGGCAACCGAGCACCTGGTAGGCCTTGAGCACCAGCGCCTGGATGGCGGCTTCTTCGCCGGCGGGCAGACCGCAAGGCACCAGGTACTGGGTGTCGTCGGTGAAGTATTTGTTCTGGTAGTCGTAATTGCCCTCGGGCGCCACGATGCGGATGACCGGCAAGGCGCGTGCGCCCTCGCCCGTGCCCAGCACCGGGCAGGTGACCTCGTCGCCCACGATGCACTGCTCGCAGAGGATGTCGTCGTGGCAGGCGGCCGCTTGGTCCAGGGCCTCGCGCAGCTGCTCGGCCCGCAGCACCTTGCTCACGCCGATCGAAGAACCTTCGCGCGAGGGTTTGATGATCATCGGCAAACCCAGGGCGCGCACCAGCGCGGTGGTGTCCACCGTGCCGACCTGCTCGCGCGGCACCAGCACATGGCGCGGCGTGGGCAAGCCCTCGGCCAGCCAGACGCGCTTGGTCATGGTTTTGTCGATGGCAATGGCGGACGCCATCACCCCCGAGCCAGTGTAGGGAATGCCCAACCACTCGAGCGCACCTTGCACGCAACCGTCTTCGCCGTAGCGGCCATGCAGCGCGATGAAGGCCTTTGCGAAACCCTCGCGCTGGAGTTCGCTCAAATCGCGCTCGGCCGGGTCAAAGGCGTGGGCATCGACGCCCAGCGAGCGCAGCGCCGCCAGCACGCCCTGGCCCGACATCAGCGAGACCTCGCGCTCGGCCGAGCGCCCGCCCATCAGCACCGCGACTTTGCCCAGGGACTTGGCGACGTCGCTCATGCGGCACCTCCGAGTTCCACCAGCTTGGCCGGCACGGCGCCGATCGAGCCCGCACCCATGCAGATCACCACATCGCCGTCGCGCGCATTGGCCAGCACGGTGGACGGCATCTCGGCGATCTGCTCGACGAACACCGGCTCGACCTTGCCCGCCACACGCAGGGCGCGCGCCAGGGCGCGGCCGTCGGCCGCCACGATGGGGGCCTCGCCCGCGGCATAGACCTCGGACAGCAGCACGGTGTCGCAGCCCTGGCCAATGACCTTCACAAAATCTTCGAAGCAGTCGCGCGTGCGGCTGTAGCGGTGCGGCTGGAAGGCCAGCACCAGGCGGCGGCCCGGGAAAGCACCGCGCGCAGCGGCCAGCGTGGCCGCCATCTCGACCGGGTGGTGGCCGTAGTCGTCGATCACGGTGAAGCGGCCCTGGCCATCGGCGGTGCGCACATCGCCATAGCGCTGGAAGCGCCGGCCCACGCCCTTGAACTGGGCCAGTGCGCGCTGCACCGCCTCGTCGGGCACGTTGAGCTCCACCGCCACCGCGATCGCGGCCAGCGCATTGCGCACGTTGTGCTCGCCCGCCAGGTTGAGCACCACCGGCAGGTCGGGCAAGGTGATTTCGTCGCGGCGGCGCACGGTGAAATGCATCTGGCCCTCGACCGCACGCACATCGACCGCGCGCACCTGGGCCCGTTCGTTGAAGCCATAGGTGGTCACCGGCCGCGCGATTTCATCGACGATGGACTGCACGCCCGGGTCGTCGGTGCAGACGATGGCGGCACCGTAAAACGGCATGCGGTGCAGGAAGTCCACGAACGCCATCTTCAGGCGACCGAAGTCGTGGCCATAGGTTTCCATGTGGTCGGCGTCGATGTTGGTCACCACCGACATCACCGGCAACAGGTTCAGGAAAGAGGCGTCCGACTCGTCGGCCTCGACCACGATGTAGTCGCCCGTGCCGAGCTTGGCGTTGGCGCCCGCGCTGTTGAGGCGGCCACCGATCACAAAGGTCGGGTCCAGCCCGGCTTCGGCCAGCACGCTGGCGACCAGGCTGGTGGTGGTGGTCTTGCCGTGGGTGCCGGCGATCGCCACGCCCTGCTTCAGGCGCATCAGCTCGGCCAGCATCACGGCACGCGGCACGATGGGGATGTGGCGCTCACGCGCGGCCAGCACCTCGGGGTTGTCGGGCTTGACGGCGGTGGAGGTGACCACCGCGTCGGCGGTCTTGACGTTGCCGGTCGCATGGCCCACATGGGTTTCAATGCCCAGGCTGGCCAGGCGGCGCAGCGTGGCGCTGTCGGCCAGGTCCGAGCCGGAGACGGTGTAGCCCAGGTTGCGCAACACCTCGGCGATGCCGCTCATGCCCGAGCCGCCGATGCCGATGAAGTGGATGTGACGGATCGCGTGTTTCATGCGCCCAGTTCCTCGCACGCCACCACCAGCTCCCGGGTGGCGTTGGTTTTTCGTTGTTGATGCGCGCGCTCGGCGCACGCGAGCAGCTGTGCGCGGTCCAGCGACTGCAGCCACTGGGCCAGGCCAGCGGCCGTCAGTTCGCTCTGGGGCCGCAGCCAACCGCCGCCCTGGTCGACCAGGAAGCGGGCGTTGGTGGTCTGGTGGTCGTCCACGGCGAAGGGGAAGGGCACGAACATGGCCGCCGCACCCACCGCCGCCAGCTCGGTCACCGTGCTGGCGCCGGCGCGGCAGATCACCAGATCGGCCTGGGCAAAGGCCGAGGCCGTGTCGTCGATGAAGGGCGTGAGCGTGGCCTCGACGCCGGCGGCGGCGTAGTTGGCGCGCAAGGCCTCGATTTGTTGGGCACCGCTTTGGTGGGTGACGCGCGGACGCTGGGCTGCGGGCATCAAGGCCAGGGCCTGCGGCACCACCTCGTTGAGGGCCTTGGCGCCCAGGCTGCCCCCGACCACCAACACCTGCAGCGGGCCGCTGCGACCAGCGAAACGTTGGGCCGGTGCGGCTTGCTGCACAAAGGCTGGCCGCAAGGGGTTGCCCACCCAGGCCGCCCCGCTCAGCACCTGCGGGAAGGCGGTGAACACGCGGTCGGCGATCTGGGCCAGCAGCTTGTTGGCCAGGCCGGCCACCGAATTTTGCTCGTGCAGCACCAGCGGCTTGCCCCAGAGGCTGGCCATCATGCCGCCCGGGAAGGTGATGTAGCCGCCCAGGCCCACCACCACATCGGGCCGCACCCGGCGCACCACCTGCAGGCTTTGCCAGAAAGCGCGCAACAGCTTGAGCGGCAGCAAGGCCAGCGTCTGCAGGCCCTTGCCGCGCACACCGCCGAACTGCACCGCCTCGAAGGCGAAACCGCGCGGCGGCACGAGCTGCTCTTCCATGCTGGCGGGCGCGCCCAGCCAGTGCACGCGCCAGCCGGCTTCGCGCAGCGCTTCGGCCACGGCCAGGCCCGGGAAGATGTGGCCGCCGGTACCGCCGGCCATGATGAGTGCGCAGCGCTGCGTCATGGCCGCCCTCCGCGCATCATCTGTTTGTTCTCGGCGTCGATGCGCAGCACGATGGCCAGCGCCACCAGGTTCATCATGATGGCCGAGCCGCCATAGCTCATCAGCGGCAGGGTCAGGCCCTTGGTCGGCAAGGCGCCCAGGTTCACGCCCATGTTGATGAAGGCCTGAAAACCGATCCAGATGCCCACGCCCTGCGCCACCAGGCCGGCGAACACCTTGTCGAGCGCGATCGCCTGGCGACCGATCACCATGATGCGGCGCGCGAGCCAGAGGAACAGCAGGATCACCAGGGTCACGCCGACCAGGCCAAACTCTTCACCGATCACGGCCAGCAAGAAATCGGTGTGCGCCTCGGGCAGCCAATGCAGCTTCTCGACGCTGCCGCCCAAGCCCACACCCCAGACCTCGCCGCGGCCGATCGCGATCAGCGAGTGGGTCAGCTGGTAGCCCTTGCCCAGCGCGTACTGCGCGCTGAAAGGATCGAGGTAGGCAAAGATGCGCTCGCGCCGCCAGGGGCTGAGCGCGATCATCATCACAAAGGCAAACACCAGGATGCCCAGGATCATGAAGAACATGCGCGCGTTGACACCGCCCAGAAAGAGGATGCCCATGGCGATGATGGCGATCACCATGAAGGCGCCCATGTCGGGCTCGGCCAGCAAGAAGACGCCGGCCAGCGCCACCGCCGCGCCCATGGGCCAGACCGCTTTGAAAAAGCGCTCCTTGACCTCCATCTTGCGCACCATGTAGTCGGCCGCGTAAATGATGGTGGCCAACTTGGCCAGCTCGGAAGGCTGGAAATTGATCACGCCCAGCGAGATCCAGCGGCGTGCACCGTTGACGCCTTTGCCGATGAAGGGGATCAGCACCAGCGCCAGCAGCACCAGCGCCAGCACAAACATCGGGCGCGCCCATTTCTCCCAGGTCTCCATCGGCACCTGGAAGGCCAGCAGGGCCACCACGGCACCCAGCACCAGCGAAATGATGTGGCGCGTGAGGAAGTGCGTTTGCGCATAACGTGCAAAGCGCGGGTTGTCGGGCATGGCGATCGAGGCCGAGTAGACCATGACCATGCCCCACATGAGCAAGGCCACCATCACCCAGATCAGGGCCTGGTCCACGCCGTACAAGCGGGCGGCTGCGGTCGGGCTGGTCTTGGCGAACTCGTAGCCGCCCAGGTTGACCGGCAGACCCTGGGGTGTCGCGGCCTCGGGCGTCGCGCCCGCAAGCCCGCCCCAGCCGAGGCTTTGGCGCACACGGGTCAGCCAAGTCGCCATGGCGCTCACAGCCCACCCTCCATGCTGACACCTGCCGCATCGGCCAGCTCGGCCACCGCCGCGCGGAACACCTCGGCGCGGTGGGCATAGTCCTTGAACATGTCCAGGCTGGCGCAGGCGGGCGAGAGCAACACCGCGTCGCCGGCTTGGGCCAGTTCGGCACAGGCCTGCACCGCCTCGGGCAGGCTCGCACAGTCCTGCAGGGGCACGCCGCAGCCTTGCAGCGCCTCGCGCAGGGCGGGTGCGTCGCGACCGATCAGCACCACCGCGCGCACATGGCGCGCGACCGGCTCGCGCAGCGGCGAAAAATCCTGTCCTTTGCCATCGCCGCCCAGGATCACCACCAGGCGCCGATCAGCACCCAGGCCTTGCAAAGCGGCCACGGTGGCGCCCACATTGGTGCCCTTGCTGTCGTCGACATACTCGACCTCGCCGATCAGGGCCACGGGCTCGACACGGTGGGGCTCGCCGCGGTACTCCCGCAGACCGAACAGCATGGGGGCCAGCGCGCAGCCGGCGCTGTGGGCCAAGGCGAGCGCGGCCAGCGCGTTGACCGCGTTGTGGCGGCCGCGGATGCGCAGCGCGTCGGCGGGCATCAGGCGCTGGATATGCAGCTCTTCGTCCTCGTCCCAGCCGCCGCCGGGCCGCCCCAAGGCGGCTGCGCCCCCCCCGGGGGCAGCGAGCTGGCGAGCGTGGGGGGCCTTGGTTCTGCGTTTGCGGGTTTCGTCGGCCTCGAGGGCACGCACCAGCCAGGTCATGCCATTGACCGTCTCAATGCCGAAGTCGCCCGGGCGTTGCGGCATGTCTGCGCCGAAGGTCAGATGCGCGCGCACCAGGGGTTTTTGCAACTTCACTTTGACCGGCTCGGGCAGCATGGCCATCACGGTGGCGTCTTCGCGGTTGAGCACCATCAAGCCCTGCTGGCCAAAGATGCGGGCCTTGGCCGCCGCATAGGCGGCCATCGACCCGTGCCAGTCGAGGTGGTCTTGCGTGACGTTGAGCACGGTGGCCGCTGTGGGCTCAAAGCCCTCGCTGCTGTCGAGCTG
>JBDLTR010000056.1:0-16642 GCA_039805705.1 Pseudomonadota bacterium | reverse complement strand
GCTTGTTCGGCATCGCCCAGCCAGGCGAACAGCACGCCACTGCGCTCGACCAGCGGGTAGCTGCGCTGGCGCACGTGTTGGCACAGGGTGCTGCCGGTGGGCTCGGCGGGGGTTTCCATGCATTGGCCTTTGACATCGAACTTCCAGCCATGGAAGGGGCAACGCAGGCCATCGCCTTCGTTGCGGCCAAACGAGAGGTCGGCGCCCCGGTGCGGGCAGTCGCGGTCGAGCAGGCCGAATTCACCTTGGGCGTTTTTGAACAGCACCAGGTCTTGGCCCAGCAGGCGCACCGCCTTGACCGGGCGGATCGCCATGGCCGGGTCGAGGGCGGGGTTGAATTCATCGACCAGGGCCACCGGCTGCCAATAGTGGCGCATGAGTTGGCCGCACGGCGTGCCGGGGCCGATGCGGGTGATGCGTTCGTTGAGTTCTGCTTTCATGGGGGCTCCTGCGGGCGTTCTGAAAATGGTATACCGTTTTTTTTGAAGAGTATACAATCCTCGCCATGAACCGACAAGACACCGTGCTCATGCAACTGCGGGATTTGATCCTCAAGGGCGAATTCCCCCCCGGCCACAAGCTCGCCGAGCAGCAATTGGCCGAGCGCATGGGGGCTTCGCGCACCCCCGTGCGTGGCGCGCTCATGGCCCTGGAGCAAGAAGGCCTGATCGAGGCCAACGAGGTCGGCAAATACGCGGTGCGCCAATTCACCGCGCAAGAAATCATCGATGCGATCCAGGTACGTGGTCACCTGGAGGGCATGGCCGCGCGCACGGTGGCGGAGCATGGCGTCTCGCGCCAGCTCGATGCCGAGTTGCAGGCCTGCCTGCGCACCGGCGACCAGCTGTTCGCCCACAAAACCTTCTCGCTCAAAGACTACGCCGCCTACGCGCAGATGAACGACCGCCTGCATGGCGCCATCTTGCAGGCCTGCGGCAACCGCGCCCTGCAACGGGCCCTGACGCTCAACGACAAGCTGCCTTTCGCGCAGGCCTCGGCCGTGTTGCCGATGCAAGGGGCGGTGGGTCTGGACCGCGACTGGATGCTCTACGCCCACAAGCAACACCACATGCTGGTCGAGGCGATGCGCCGCGGCGAATCGGCCCGGGCACAACACCTGGCCACCGAGCACATCGAAGTCGCGCTCAACAACCTGCGCACCGCGCTGGACATGCGCGAACAAATGCGCGAGGTGGTGCCCGCGATCCGGCTGGTCGTGGGCTAAAGCGGCGCCGAACGGCTCAGGCCGCGTGCAGCCGCAAGGCCTGCATGTGCGGCAATAGCCGCTGCGCGCCCGCCTGCAGCAACGCCTGGCCGTCGGCACTGGCCGGCGCATAGGCCCAGACCGTGGCGCCAGCGGCCACACCGGCCGTGATGCCCACCGTCGTGTCCTCCACCACCAGGCAACGTGCGGGCGGCACCTGCAAATGCGCGGCGGCGGCCAGGTACACATCGGGGTGCGGTTTGCTGCGCGGCATTTCGTGGCCGCTGAAGATGCGACCTTCGAAAAAGCGGTGTAAACCCACCTTGGCGAGCATCATCTCGACCTTGAAACGGTCGGCCCCGGAAGCGACCGCGATGCGGCCTTGGCAGTGCTCGTGCAGGTGCGCCACCGCCTCGTGCACGCCCTCGATGGCGGTGATCTGACGCTCCAGCCGCTCATTGCGCCGTGCAAAGAACTGCTGCAGCCAGTCGTCGGTCAGCGGCACACCGGTGTTCGCCTCGATCAAGGCACGCTGGCTTTTGACGGTGTGGCCGACGAAGCGGCGCATGCATTCGTCCAGCGTCATGCGCCAGCCCTGCTCCTCGAACATGTCGCGCAGCACACCGCAGGTGATGGCCTCGCTGTCGACCAGCACACCATCGCAATCGAACAAGACCGCCTCGAAATCCATGCGCGGATGGTACAGGGCTCAGCGCACGTCGCCGTCCACGTAGTACCAGCGGCCGTCTTCGCGCACGAAACGGCTGCTCTCGTGCTGGCGCACGGCGCGACCTGCCAACCGCCAGCGGGCGACGAACTCGACCTCGGCACGGTCCTGGTCAGTGTGGCGGTGTTGCTTGACCTCCAGGCCCAGCCACTTGGCACCCGGCTCCACATCGAGCGTGCTCGGCCGCGTGCTGGCGTGCCAGGTGGCGAGCAGGTACAACACATCGGCCCGCACAAAGGCGCTGTAGCGCGAGCGCATCAGGCGTTCGGCATCGGGCGCAGCCTGGCCCGTGTGCAAGGGGCCGCAGCAGTCGGCATAGGCCAGCGGTCGGCCTCGGCCGTCGACACGGCCGCAGGGGCAGTCGGATGAGGACGCGGATGCGCCCAACTCAGTGGCCCTTGCGGGCGGCGCTCTCGGCCTTGTGCTGTTCGAGCGTGACCATGGGCGCTTGGGCCTTCTTCCACGCGGCGAAGCCACCGTCGATGTGGGCGACGTTGGTCATCCCCATGTCGCGCAGCGTCTTGGTCGCCAGCGCGCTGCGCCAGCCGGCGCCGCAAAACAGGATGAATTCCTTGCCCTCGTCGGCGAACACCGGCTTGAAATACGGCGAATCGGGATCGACCCAGAACTCCAGCATGCCGCGCGGCGCCAGCAGCGCCCCCGGCACCGTGCCCTCACGCTCGAGCTCGCGCGGGTCGCGGATGTCGACGATCTGCACCTGGGGGTCGGCCAGGCGCGCACGCACCTGCTCGACGCTGTAGGTCGTGACCTGGGCCATGGCCTCGTCGACCAGCTGGCGAAATCCTTTGGTGATGGGCATGGCTTGTCTCCTGGTGGGGGCTCAAAGGGCCCGTTGGATGATGATTTTCTGCACGTCGCTGGTGCCTTCGTAGATCTGGCAGACCCGCACGTCGCGGTAAATGCGCTCGACCGGGAAGTCGCTCACATAGCCGTAACCGCCGAGGGTCTGGATCGCGGCCGAACACACTTTCTCGGCGGTTTCGCTGGCGAACAGCTTGGCCATCGCCGCCTCTTTGAGGCAGGGGCGCCCGGCATCGCGCAGGCTGGCGGCGTGCCAGATCAGCTGGCGCGCGGCTTCGAGCTGGGTGGCGCAGTCGGCCAGGCGGAAACCCACGGCCTGGTGGTTGAAGATGGCCGTGCCGAAACTCTCGCGTTGCTTGGCGTAGTCGATCGCCACCTCGAGCGCGCTGCGCGCCATGCCCACGCTTTGCGCAGCGATGCCGATGCGCCCGCCTTCGAGCGCCGACAAGGCGATCTTGTAGCCCTCACCCTCTTGCCCGATCAGGTTCTCGGCCGGGATGCGGCAGTTGTCGAAATTGATCTGCGCCGTGTCGCTGCTGTGCTGGCCCAGCTTGTCCTCCAGGCGCGCCACCACATAGCCGGGCGCGCGGGTGGGCACCAAGAAAGCGCTCATGCCTTTCTTGCCCGCACCCTTGTCGGTCACCGCGATCACCACCGCCACATCGCCGTGTTGGCCGCTGGTGATGAACTGCTTGACACCGTTGATGACGTACTCGTTGCCCTGTTTCACGGCGGTGGTGCGCAGCGACGAGGCGTCCGAGCCCACATGCGGCTCGGTCAGGCAGAACGCCCCCAGCAACTCGCCCTGCGCCAAGGGCGTGAGCCACTGCTTTTTCTGGGCCTCGTTGCCGTACATCATGAGGATGGCATTGACCGGGCAGTTGGTCACGCTGATGGTGGTGCTCACACCGCCATCGCCCGCGGCGATCTCTTCAAGCACCAGCGCCAGCGTCAGGTAGTCCAGGCCGGCGCCACCGAGCGACTCGGGCACACAGATGCCATAGGCGCCGAGCGCGGCCAAACCCTTGTGCGCTTCCTTGGGGAAGTGGTGTTTCTTGTCCCATTCGGCGGCGTTGGGCCAGAGCTCGGCGCGCGCGAAATCGCGCACCGCGTCACGGATCATTTCCTGGTCGGGGGTCAGCAGCATGGTCGTGTCTCTTGTGAAAAGTTCACCACGGCAGCGGCGTGCCGTCGTGGTTGAGGAAAGCACCGCGGTGTTCGGGGGCATGTTGCAGGCGAATGCCTTCCAGTGTCTGACGCAGGCTGGTCGCGCTGTGCTGGGGGCTCAGGGGCGCCTGGGCACCGCCCATCTCGGTCTGCACCCAGCCGGGGTGCAAGGCCAGCACCGTCACGTCGGTCTGTTCGGCCTGCACGCAGCGCACCACCATGTTGAGCGCGGCCTTGCTCACGCGGTAGAGCCAGGCCGAAGCGCTGGTGGTGTCCTGCAGACTGCCCATGACCGAGCCGATGCAGGCGAGCGTGCCGCGCGCGGCTTGCAACATGGGCAGGATTTGCGGGATCACCTGCATCGCGCCCATGACGTTGGTGTGCATCACGGCGTCGAAGGCCTCGCGCGTGGGCGGCTGCGGTGCGGGGGCGCGGTCCATGGCACCGGCCACGTAAATGGCCAGATCGAGCTTTTCGCCATCGAGCTGCCAGGCCAGGCCACTGTTGCTGGCCGGGTCGGCCACATCGAGGCGCAGGGCCTCGCAGCCCAGGTCTTGCAGGCTGGTCAGGCCTTCGGTGCTGCGCGCGGTGGCGATCACGCGCCAGCCCGCCTCACGGTACTGGCGGGCCAGCTCCAAGCCAATGCCGCGCGAGGCGCCGATCAGCAGCACCGTGGCCATCTGCGCCTCAGACCAGCTCGAGCGCCACGGCCGTGGCTTCGCCGCCGCCGATGCACAGCGTGGCCAGGCCTTTTTTCAGGCCACGCGCTTGCAGCGCGTGGATCAGCGTGACCATGATGCGCGCGCCCGAGGCGCCGATCGGGTGGCCCAGCGCGCAAGCGCCGCCGTTGACGTTGACCTTCTCGTGCGGCACTTTGAGGTCGTGCATCAGCGCCATCGGCACGACGGCAAAGGCTTCGTTGATTTCCCACAGGTCGACATCGCCGACTTGCCAACCGGCCTTGGCCAGGGCTTTTTCGGTCGCACCCACCGGGGCGGTGGCGAACCACTCGGGCTCTTGCGCGTGGGTGGCGTGGCTGGCAATGCGCGCCAGCGGTTGGCAGCCGAGCTTCTTGGCCGTGCTCTCGCGCATCATCACGAGGGCGGCAGCGCCATCGTTGATCGAAGAGCTGGCGGCGGCGGTGATGGTGCCGTCCTTCTTGAAAGCGGGCTTGAGCGTGGGGATCTTGTCGATCTTGATCTTGCCGGGACCTTCGTCGGTGGCGACCACGGTCTCGCCGGCGCGGGTCTTGACGGTCACGGGTGCGATCTCTTTGGCAAAGCCACCGTTCTTGATCGCGTCCTGCGCGCGCTGCACGCTGGCCATGGCAAAAGCGTCCTGCTGCTCCCGCGTGAAGTGGTACTTGGCGGCGCAGTCTTCGCCGAAGGTGCCCATGCTGCGGCCGGCTTGGTAAGCGTCTTCCAGGCCGTCGAGCATCATGTGGTCGAACAGGCGGTCGTGGCCGATGCGGTAGCCGCCACGGCCCTTGAGCATCAAATACGGCGCATTGGTCATGCTCTCCATGCCGCCAGCCACCAGCACGTCGTGCGTGCCGGCCACCAGCATGTCGTGGGCGAACATGGCCGCACGCATGCCCGAGCCGCACATCTTGGACAGGGTCACGGCACCGGCACTCTTGGGCAAGCCGCCCTTGAAGGCCGCCTGGCGCGCGGGCGCCTGGCCCTGGCCCGCCATCAGGCAGTTGCCGAACAGCACTTCGGTCACAAGCTCAGGCGCGATGCCCGCGCGCTCAACCGCGGCTTGGATGGCAACGCCGCCGAGGTCATGGGCGGCCAAGGAAGAGAAGTCGCCCTGGAAGCTGCCCATGGGGGTGCGGGCGGCGCTGACGATGACGATGGGGTCGGACATGACAAATCTCCAAAAAAGTCAAACGATCACCGCGCCAGCCCAGGGCTCACGCGGCGGATAAGTCGCCCCCGCGCGGGTAGCGCTTGAGGGCGTTGCGGAAAACAGCCATCACCTCGCCCGGGTGGCTCATGCTCACGCCGAGGTCTTTGGCCAGGCCATCCTTGAGGCCATAACACCAGCCGTGCACAGCCACTTTTTGGCCGCGGGCCCAGGCGTCTTGGATCACATTGGTCAAGGCGACGTTGCCGACCTGCTCGATGACGTTCATTTCGCAGAGCACGTCTTCCTGCTCAGGCACCGGCAAATGGTCAAGGCGCTTGCGGTGGCGCATCTTGACATCGTGCACATGGCGCAGCCAGTTGTCGGCCAGGCCGACGCGGGCACCGCGCAGCGTGGCCAGCACGCCACCACAGCCGTAATGGCCGACCACCAGAATGTGCTCGACTTTGAGGAAATCCACGGCGTACTGGATCACCGAGAGCGCGTTGAGGTCGGAATGCACCACCACATTGGCCACGTTGCGGTGCACGAAGACCTCACCCGGCTCCAGACCCGTGATCTGGTTGGCCGGCACGCGGCTGTCGGAGCAGCCGATCCAGAGGTACTTGGGGTTTTGCTGGGCGGCGAGGTGGCTGAAGAAACCGGGCTGCTCGCGCTCCATGCGCTCGGCCCAAGCCCGGTTGTTGTCGAAAAGGTGTTGCAGTGCGTTGCTCATGGGCTCGATTGTCGCAGTGCAGCATCCCTCGTGGACGAAGCGCCCCTTCAGCAGGTCTCGGCGAACAGCTCGCGGCCGATCAGCATGCGGCGGATTTCGCTGGTGCCGGCACCGATCTCATAGAGTTTGGCGTCGCGCCACAGGCGGCCCAGCGGGTACTCGTTGATGTAGCCGTTGCCGCCGTAAATCTGGATGCCCTCGCCGGCCATCCAGGTGGCCTTCTCGGCGGTCCAGAGGATGACCGAGGCGCAGTCCTTGCGCACTTGGCGCACATGGTCAGCGCCCAGCGAGTCCAGGTTCTTGGCCACGGTGTAGGCGAAGCTGCGGGCGGCCTGCAGCACGGTGTACATGTCGGCGACCTTGCCCTGGATCAGCTGGAACTCGCCGATGCTCTGGCCGAACTGCTTGCGGTCGTGGATGTAGGGGATCACGTTGTCCATGACCGACTGCATGATGCCCAGCGGGCCGCCCGTCAGCACGGCGCGCTCGTAGTCGAGGCCGCTCATCAGCACCTTGGCGCCCATGTTGAGGCCGCCCAGGATGTTCTCGGCCGGGACTTCGACGTTCTGGAACACCAACTCGCCGGTGTGGCTGCCGCGCATGCCCAGCTTGTCGAGCTTTTGCGCGATGCTGAAACCTTTCATGCCCTTCTCGATCAGGAAGGCGGTCACGCCGCGCGCGCCCAGCTCGGGCTCGGTCTTGGCATACACCACCAGGGTGTCGGCGTCCGGGCCGTTGGTGATCCACATCTTGGAGCCGTTGAGCAGGTAGTAACCGCCCTTGTCCTCGGCCTTGAGCTTCATGCTGATGACGTCCGAGCCGGCACCGGGCTCGGACATGGCCAGCGCACCGACGTGCTCGCCCGAGATCAGTTTGGGGAGGTACTTGGCGCGCTGCGCCTCGTTGCCGTTGCGTTTGATCTGGTTGACGCACAGGTTGGAGTGCGCGCCGTAGGACAGGCCCACCGAGGCGCTGGCGCGCGAAATTTCTTCCATGGCCACCATGTGGGCCAGGTAGCCCATGCCGGCGCCGCCGTATTCCTCGCCGACGGTGATGCCGAGCACGCCCAAATCTCCCATCTTGCGCCACAGGTCCATGGGGAACTGGTCGTTCTTGTCGATCTCGGCCGCGCGCGGCGCGATCTCGCTTTGCGCAAAGTCGCACACCGCTTCGCGCAGCGCGTCGATGTCTTCACCCAACTGGAAATTCAGACCGGGCATGTTCATGGGGTTCTCCTCTTGGGTCGGTGGAGGACAGCGCTCAAGATCTGTCCTGCAGGGTTGTTCAATAAGTTTTGGGCACAGGCGCCAGGGTTTGCTGCATGACGGCACAGGGCGAGACCTTGCCCTGCGCGTCCACATGGTCGACCTCGGCGGTGGTCACGATGATGCGTTTGCCGGCCTTGACCACACGGCCAATGGCGCGGATCTCGCCGCCCTGGTAGCTGGACAGGAAGTTGATCTTGTATTCGACGGTGACGACCTCCATGCCCTCGGGCGCCAGCGTCAGGCCGGCATAGCCACCCGCGATGTCGGCCAGCGCGCCCATGGCACCGCCGTGAAAGCCGTCTTGCTGCTGGGTCACCTTGTCGCCGTAGGGCAGCGCCAGCTCGACCAGGCCAGGCTCGGCGCGCAGCAGGCGCACGCCCAGGTGCTGCATCATGCCCTGGCGGGCCAGGCTATCGGCGACGCGCTGGTGGGCGATGTCTTGCGGTGTGGGGCGGGTGTTCACGGTCGAGCGGCTCTGGAAATGCCTGGACTTTAATTGACGTTTACGTAAACGTCAATCCCAATCCAAAGGGTTCTGCAGGATCAGGCCATCGCCTTGCCGGCTTTGGCCAACAGGGCTTTGGTTTCCTTCTCGTGGGTTTTGACCTCGTCGAGCGTGGCCTGCAGCTCGGCCAGCTGGGCCTCGAGCTGCTGGCGGTGGCCGGCCAACACGACCAAGAACTTCTTGAGCTGAGGCACCGTGTCGCGCGGGCTGTCGTACATGTCGATCAGGTCCTTGGCCTCGGTCAGCGACAGGCCCAGGCGCTTGGCGCGCAGCGTGAGTTTCAGGCGGGTGCGGTCGCGGTGCGAGTAGACCCGGTTGCGGCTGCCCGGCCCGGAGCGCTCGGGCTCGAGCAAGCCCATGTCCTCGTAAAAGCGGATGGCACGTGTGGTCAGGTCAAATTCTTTGGCGAGATCGCTGATCGTGTAAGTGGTGGCCATGGCATTCCTCGGGCTGTGGAGGCCTTGCAGCAAAGACGCCCCCAAAGGTCGTTGCCGGGCGCTCTGGCGACAGCGCCATTGCGCGGTCGCCACCTAGAATGCCAGGCAAACTTGACGTTAACGTTAACGTCAATTGGTCCATCCTACCGCAAAGCCATGTCCCAGCCCAACACCGAGTCCCCGCTGCGTTACCCGCTGGGCGAGCACCTGCCCCCCACCGGGCAGGCCACCGAGGTCGCCCCGGGCGTGCATTGGCTGCGCATGGGACTGCCTTTTGCGCTGGACCACATCAACCTGTGGCTCTTGCGCGACCGCCTGCCCGATGCCGAGCGCCCTGGCCATGATCGCGAAGGCTGGACCGTGGTCGACTGCGGCATCGACAACCCCGCCACCCGCAGCGCCTGGCAGCAGGTCGAGGCCCAGGTGCTGCAAGGCCTGCCGATCCTGCGCGTGCTCGTCACCCACATGCACCCCGACCACATGGGCCTGGCACACTGGCTGTGCGAACGCTGGCAAGCACCGCTGTGGATGGGCTTGGCCGAATACCAGGCGGCCAAGATCGCCAGCAGCCCACAGGCCGGGCTGAGCTCGGCCTCTGCCCTGCAATTCTTTGCACGCCATGGTTGGCAGCGCCAGGAAGACCAAGCCACGGTGCAGCGGCACATGAACCACTACGCCGAGATGGTGCCGGCCGTGCCGGCCACGCATGTGCGGCTGATGGACGGCCTGGTGCTGCGCATGGGGGAACGCCAATGGCAATGCGTGAACGGCCTGGGCCACTCGCCCGAACACATGGCCCTGTGGTGCGCGGCCGACCAGATCTTCATCAGCGGCGACATGCTGCTGCCCTCGATCTCGAGCAACATCAGCGTCTACCACCAGGAGCCCGACGCCGATCCGCTGGCCTGGTTCCTGCAGTCGCTGGCGCGCATGCAAGCCCTGCTGCCCGAGCAGGCCCTGGTGCTGCCCTCGCATGGCCGGCCGTTTCGCGGTGCGCACACGCGCGTGGCGCAGTTGCAGGCCCACCATGCCGAGCGTTTGCGCGAGCTGCTGACCGCCTGCGCCGAGCGCCCCTGCAGCGCCCATGAGGCTTTGCCGGTGCTGTTCAAACGCCCGCTCAACGCCCAGCAAATGACGTTTGCGATGGGCGAGGCGGTGGCCCATCTGAACGCGCTGTGGCACGCGGGCCGGGTGCAGCGTCGGCTGGACGCGGCGGATGGGGTTTACCGCTTCAGCGCCTGATCGCCAACGCGCTCAGCCCTGGCCGATCAGGTTCAGCGCCTGGGTGACGCTGGTCTCGGTCGAGCGGATGTGCCGACGCAGCAGTTCGACGGCGGCTTCGGTGTCGCGCGCGATCACGTGCCGCATGATGGCGTTGTGCTCGTCGTTTTTGCCCCGCTCGCGTTGGCGGTGGCTGGCCGAATAACGCCGGTAACGCTCGGCGCTGTCGAACAGGCTTTGCACCATGTCCAGCAACAGCGGCGAAGAGCAGCCGCCGTACAGGGCCAGGTGAAAAGCACGGTGCCGCGCTGACCAGTGGTTGTCCAGGGCCACGGGGTCTTCGCCCAAGCGTTGCTCCACCAGCGACAGCGCATGGGCGGCGGCCACCACCGCCGACTCCCACTGGTCACCGCCATGGGTGATCGAGTCGCGCAGGGCCTCGCATTCGATGAGCAGGCGCACCCGCGTCAGGTCGGCAATGCCTTCGGGGGTCAGGGGCGCCACGCGAAAACCACGCTTGTCCAGAGCACGCACCAGCCCTTGCTCGGACAGCCGGCTCAGGGCTTCGCGGATCGGGCTGCTGCTGATGTCAAAGCGCTTGCCCAGCTCATCCACCCGCAAACGCTCGCCCGGGGCGAATTCGCAGCGCACGATGGCCTGGCGCAACTGCCGGTAGGCCTGTTCGGCCAGGGGCAGCTCGGTTTCCACAGCGGCGGCGTCCATCTTGTCGGGTGAGGTCTTGGTCAGATTGGGTGCGAATGATACGGCGAAAGCCCCCGTTTTTATACACAAGGGTTTTCACTATGCACGATCTTTACTTTTATGCATAAAAATTTCCCGGATGCACAAACACACTGTGGCGTGCACACCCATGTTCAAGTGATCGGAGTTCCCAATGAAGTTGATTTCGTACACCCACGCCGGCAAAGCGTCCTGGGGTGCTGTGGTGGACCAACAGGTGATCGACCTGGCCGCCGTGTCTGGCGTGTCCACGCTGGCCGAATTCGTCGGCTCCAGCCAATTTGCCCAGCGCGAAGACCTGCTCAAGGCGGGCAAGGCGGTGGCGCGCTTTGACCAGGTCACGCTCTTGCCCGTGATCCCCCAGCCCGAAAAAATCGTCTGCGCCGTGCGCAATTACATGGACCACCACCACGAGGCGGTGAGCGCGGGCCTGAAGGTCGAGCTGTCGTCGGAGCCGCCCATCTTCTTGCGCGTGTGGCGCTCACAATGCGCGCACAACGCGCCGATCGTGCGCCCCAAGGTGTCCGAGTCGCTCGACTGGGAAGGCGAGCTGGCGGTCATCATTGGCCAGGGTGGCCGCAACATCCCCGAATCGCAAGCGCTGCAGCATGTGGCGGGCTACTCTTGCTACAACGACGGCAGCGTGCGCGAGTGGCAGTTCCATGCCAAACAGATCGCAGCCGGCAAGAACTTCGAGTCGACCGGTGGCTTTGGCCCCTGGATGGTCACCGCCGATGAAATCGACCCCCAGCGCAAGCTCAAGCTGGAAGTGCGCCTGAACGGCGAGGTGGTGCAGTCGGGCGACACCGGCCAGATGATCTTCAGCGTGGCCAAGCTGATCGCCTACGCCTCCACCATCTTCACCCTCACCCCGGGCGACGTGATCATCACCGGCACCCCTTCGGGTGTGGGCTTCTCGCGCAAGCCCCCGCGCTTCATGAAAGCCGGTGACGTGTGTGAAGTGGAGATCGAAGGCATCGGCGTGCTGCGCAACCCCATCGTCGATCAAGCCTGAACCCTGTTCGCCAGGGCGCGCTGCGCTGAGCCCTGGCGTTTTGCGCCATCAACTCGAGGAGATGAACATGCAACGTCGAAACGCCATCCGTTGGGGCATCGCCGCCGCGGCCTCGGCCGCCCTGCCGGTGTGGGCCCAAAGCGGCTACCCGGAGCGCCCGATCAAGATCCTGCAAGGCTTTGCGCCGGGCGGCAATGCCGACACCATCGCCCGCCTGGTCGGCACCGAGATGGGCAAAGCGCTGGGCCAATCCTTTGTGGTGGAAGCGGTCACCGGCGCGGGCGGCAACATCGCCGCCGAGCGCGTGGCCCGCGCGCGCCCCGATGGCTACACCCTGCTGCTGGCCACTGGCGGGCATGCGGTGGCCGGGGCCATCTACAACAAGCTGTCTTACCGCACAGTGGACGACTTCGAGATGGTCTCGACCATCACCTACTTCCCCTTCCTGATCGTGGTGCCGGCCGACTCGCCCTTCCAGTCGCTGAGCGCACTGCTGAACGAAGCCCGCAGCAAACCCAAGGCCATCGGCTACGGCTCGGCCGGCATCGGCACCGGCCACCACCTGGCCGGCGAGCTGCTGGCCAAAATGGCCCGCGCCGATCTGCTGCATGTGCCCTACCGCGGCGATGCCGCCTCCATCACGGCGGTGCTGGCCGGTGAAGTGCCTTGCGTGATCGCGCCACCCACCGCCGTGCTGCCGCACATCAAGGCCGGCAAGCTGCGCGCGCTGGCGGTGACGGGCCCACAGCGCTGGCCAGTGCTGCCCGACACGCCCACCGTGGCCGAGCAAGGCGTGGCCCAGTACGACGTGCGCTCCTGGGCCGGTGTGATGGCCCCCGCCGGCACACCGCGCGCCATCGTCAACCAGCTCAGCGAAGAGGTGCGCCGCGCCCTGCAGCTGCCGGCGGTGCGCGCACGCCTCGAAGAAATGGGCGGTGATGTGCGCGCCAGCACCCCCGAAGAAATGAAAACCATGGTGTCCTCACAGCTGCAACGCTGGATCCAGCTGGTCGCCGACGCCAACATCGCCAAACAGTGAGCCCCCCATGTCCCTGATCGAAATCCGAAAACGCAGCCTGACCATCGAGACCACCTACCACGAAGGCGGTCCGGTGGCCGACAAGCCGCTCAAACTGGCCGCCGCCTGCGCGGTCATCCGCAACCCCTACGCCGGCCGCTACGAAGAAAACCTGATGCCCTTCATGGCCGAGCTGCGCTCGCTGGGCACGCTGCTGGCCCAGGAGCTGGTCGACACCCTGGGCAAGGACAACGTCGAGGTCTACAGCAAAGCCGCCATCGTGGGCGTGAACGGCGAACTCGAACACGGCGCCGTCTGGCACGAGGCCGGTGGCTGGGCCATGCGCTCTGTGCTGGGTGAGCCCAAGGCCATCGTGCCGGCCGCCAAAGCGGTGGCCGCCACCGGCTACCGCCTGATGGTGCCGCTGCACTACATCCATGCGGCGTATGTGCGCAGCCACTTCAACACCATGGAAGTCGGCATCCAGGACGCACCGCGCCCCGACGAAATCCTGTTCGCCCTGGTCATGGGCACCGGCGGTCGCGTCCATTCGCGCCTGGGCGGTCTGACCAAAGACAAGGTGTCGGTCCACGACGGCCAGCGTTGAGCATGCGCGCGATCCAGATCTTTCAACCCGGCGGCCCCGAGGTCTTGACCGAGGTCGAGCTGCCCACGCCTGAGCCCGGCCCCGGTGAAATCCGCGTCAAGGCCGAAGCCATTGGCGTCGGCCGACCCGATGTGCTGGTGCGAAAAGGCACCTACAAATGGATGCCGCCTTTGCCCGCCATTCCCGGCAGCGAGTTGGTGGGCGTGGTCGACAAGCTGGGCAGTGGCGTCAGCACGCTGCGCACAGGGCAACGGGTGCTGGTGAGCGCCCGGGAACTGCCGGTGCGCGGCGGCTGCTGCGCCGAGTACATTTGCGCGCCCGAGAAAGCCGTGTATGTGCTGCCCGACCACATCGACCCCGTCAGCGCGGCCAGCCTGCCCAATTTGCAATTCGCCAACGCCTTGTGGGAATGCCCTGGCGGTCGGGAGATCGGCAGCATCCTGATCCCCGGCATCTCGGGCGGTGTGGGCTCCATCCTGACGCGTCTGGCCAAACACAAAGGCGTGCAGGTGATCGGCACCACCTCATCGCCGGCCAAAAAAGCCTTCATCCTCGACAGCGGTGTGGACCACCTGCTGCAAGGCGATGCGCAAACCCTGCCGCCAGCGGTGAAAGAGGTCACGGGCGGCCGTGGGGTGGATTTCGCAGTCGACCAGCTGGGCGGTGATTCACTGATCGCCTGCCTGCGCAGCCTGGCCCCGATGGGCATGGTCGCCTCGATCAACATCATCACCGGCCTGCCCAGCGCAGATGTGTTTGTCGAAATGCGCGCGCTGTTGGCCCGCAGCTTGGCGCTGCGCACCTTCTCGATGCACACCTTCGACAGTGACGAAGCCAAGCGCCGCAGCCTGATGCAACTGGCCATCGCGCAAATGGCACGCGGCGATGTCCAGGTGCCCCCATCGACGGTCATGGCTTTGTCGGACATCCGCCAAGCCCATGAGATGCTGGACGCTGGCGCCAGCCAAGGCAAGATCGTTCTCCAACCCTGAGGCAGCCATGATCATCCGCTACGCCCCCCACCTTTCCCACGTTGGCGTGTCCGTGTTCGACATCGACATGATGGCCAACTTCTACTGCACGGTGTTTGGTTTGCACGTGACCGACAAAGGGCCCGGCAACACCTTCCCCTTTATGCTGGCCTTTCTGAGCGGCAAAGAAGACCAGCACCACCAGCTGGCCTTGGCCCAGAACCGGCCTGCGGGCGCCCCCAGCACCGTGATGCAGCTGTCCTTCAAAGTCAGCAGCCTGGACGAACTGCGCGAAGCGCGCACCCGCGCACTGGCGCACGGTGCCAGCAAAATGCGCGGCCTCAACCACGGCAACGCCCTGTCCATTTATTTCCTCGATCCCGAGGAGAACACCGTGGAGGTGTACCTGGACACCCCGTGGTACGTGACGCAGCCCCACGGTGATCCGCTCGACATCGATTCGCCGGACGCCGAGATTTGGGCCGAGACCGAAAAAATCGTACGGGCCGATCCGACCTTCCAACCGGTGGAAGACTGGTCGCGCGAGTTCCGTCAAAAGCTCGCTCAGCCGCGCTGACCTCGCCCCAGAAGACCTTCCCACACCCCCATGTCAACACATTCGCGTTTGGCGGCGAAGGGGCAAGCCTTGCCCAAATTCGCCCACCTGCACGCTGAAGCTGCAGCGTTGAACTGGACTGACGGACCCACACCATGAATGCATCCGACGTCATCATCGCGGGGCTTGGCCCCACAGGCGCCACGCTGGCGGGCTTGCTGGGGCAGTCCGGCATCCGCGTGGCGGTCTTTGACCGTTTGCCAGACCTCTACCCCTTGCCACGCGCGATCGGCCTGGACCAAGAGGCGATGCGCATCGTGCAGGAGTTAGGGGTGGCTGAGCAGATGGCTGCGCACATCGCCGCCTACCGCCCCAGCGAGTACCGGGGCATGGACGGCCAACTGATCAAGCGGCTGGACACACTGCCGGAGCCCCACATGCTGGGCTGGGCGCCCAACTACGTGTTTGACCAACCCGGGTTTGAAAAAGTGCTCCGGGCCCGTCTGGCCGAGCTGCCGAACGTGCAGGTTTTCCTGGAAGCAGAGGTGCAAGCCACCGGGCAAGACGGCACCTGCGCTTGGGCCGATGTGGCGCTCAAAGGGCAACGCGAAGCCACCCGCTTTCGCGCCGACTACCTGGTGGCTTGTGATGGCGGCGCCAGCCCCATCCGAAAACGCCTGGGCATCACCCTGGAAGATTTGAATTTCGACGAACCCTGGCTGGTGGTCGACACCATCGTGCCCGATGACAAACTGGCCCAGCTGCCGCAAACGCAGGTGCAGTATTGCGAAGCGGCCCGGCCCAGCACCTTTGTCGTGGGCCCCGGCAACCACCGCCGCTGGGAGCTGATGCTGCTCGAGGGCGACAGCCTTTCGCCCGAATTCCCCGAAGCAGAACTGTGGCCGCTGCTCAGCCGTTGGTTGAAACCCGGCGAGGCCCAGCTTTGGCGTGCCGCTGCTTACCGCTTTCATGGCTTGGTGGCCCACGAATGGCGGCGCGAACGGATTTTGCTGGCGGGCGATGCCGCCCACATGACCCCACCCTTCATGGCGCAAGGCATGGTCGGCGGCATGCGCGACGCCCACAACCTGGCCTGGAAACTGGCGCGCGTCATTCGGGGGCGTTCACCCCAGCACCTGCTGGACAGCTACATGCAAGAGCGCCGGCCGCATGTCCGGCAAACCATCGTGACGGCCATGGGCCTGGGCCGGATCATCTGCGAGCGCGACCCGATCAAGGCCACAGAGCGTGACCAGCGCCTGCGCGACGAACATGGCGGCGAGGTCAAGACCCAGTACCGCCAAAACATGATCCCCAACCTGGAACACGGCTTGATCGCCGATGCGGCCGCGCACGGTGGCGCCTTGTTCCCACAACCTCGGGTCAAGTCGGGGGCGGTCAGCGCCCGGCTGGACGACCTGACCGGGGCGCGCGTGCGCGTGGTGGCGGCGGGTGCACTGAGCAACGCCGAGCGCGCCGCTTATCTGAAGGCCCTCAGCGCCCTGGACGGTGTTTTGGTGGTGCTCGATGAAGCGCCCTCCGAAGGCTGTCTGGCCGTGCAAGAAATCCAAGCCTTGCTGGGGCCATGGATGCAGGACAGGGGGATGACCGGGATGGTCGTCCGCCCCGACCACTACCTCTACGGCGCCGCCGCCGATCACCCCACCACTCTGGCGCTGCTGCGCCAGCTCCAACAGTCACTGTCATGAACGCCATTTCAACAACCCTAGGAGACACCATGAACACTTGGAACCGTCGGCATTTCATCCGCAGCACCGCGGCAGCCTCGCTCTTGCCCC
>JBDLTR010000055.1:0-15156 GCA_039805705.1 Pseudomonadota bacterium | reverse complement strand
CCATCGACCACCTGGGCACGATCGCCAAGAGCGGCACCAAGGACTTCATGAGCAAGCTGACCGGCGACCAGAAAGCCGACGCGCAGCTGATCGGCCAATTCGGCGTGGGCTTTTACTCGGGTTTCATCGTGGCCGACAAGATCACCGTCGAGTCGCGCCGAGCTGGTCTCAAGCCCGAAGAAGGCGTGCGCTGGATCAGCGGCGGTACCGGCGACTTCGAGGTCGAGGCCATCACCCGTGCCGAGCGCGGCACCAGCGTGATCCTGCACCTGCGCGAAGAAGCCCTGGAGTACGCCAACGCCTGGAAGCTCAAGGACATCGTCGGCAAATACTCCGACCACATCAGCCTGCCCATCCGCATGGAAAAGGAAACGTGGAAAGACGGCGAGCTGATCGACCCGAACAACGAAGAAGGCGGCCGCCAACCGGGCGCCATGGTCAAGACCGGCGAGTGGGAGACCATCAACCAGGCCAGCGCGCTGTGGACCCGCCCCAAGAAAGACATCACCGACGCGCAGTACCAGGAGTTCTACAAACAGATCAGCCGCGACTTCGAAGATGCGTTGAGCTGGAGCCACAACCGCGTTGAAGGCAGCACCGAATACACCCAGCTGCTCTACATCCCGTCCAAGGCGCCGATGGACCTGTACAACCGCGACAAAAAGGCCGGCATCAAGCTCTACGTCAAGCGCGTCTTCATCATGGACGATGCCGAGGCGCTGATGCCCACCTACCTGCGCTGGGTCAAGGGCGTGGTCGATTCGGCCGACCTGCCGCTCAACGTCAGCCGCGAGTTGCTGCAGGAAAGCCGCGACGTCAAGGCCATCCGCGAAGGCAACACCCGCCGCGTGCTCTCCATGCTCGAAGACCTGGCCAAAAACGACAAAGAGCCCGAGAGCAAAGACGGCGTCACCGACGTTTTGAGCGAGGAGGACAAAGCCAAACTGGGCCAGTACACCAAGTTCTACGCCGAGTTCGGCGCGGCGCTCAAGGAAGGCCTGGGCGAGGACTTCGGCAACCAGGCGCGCATCGCCAAGCTGCTGCGCTTTGCCTCCACCACCAGCGACGCGGTCGGCGTGAGCCTGGCCGACTACAAGGCCCGCATGAAGGAAGGCCAGGAGGCCATTTACTACATCACCGCCGACACGCTGGCCGCCGCCAAGAACAGCCCGCAGCTCGAGGTCTTCAAGAAAAAGGGCATCGAGGTGCTGCTGATGACCGACCGCGTCGACGAGTGGGCGCTGTCCTTCTTGCACGAGTTCGAAGGCACGCCGCTGCAAAGCGTGGCCAAGGGCGCCGTCGATCTGGGCAAGCTGCAGGACGAGGCCGAGAAAAAAGCCGAAGAGCAAGCGGCCGAAGCCTTCAAGCCGGTGCTGGCCAAGCTCAAGGAAGCGCTCAAGGACAAGGCCGAGGACGTGCGCGTGACCAGCCGCCTGGTCGATTCACCGGCCTGCCTGGTGGTCAAGGACGAGGGCGGCATGAGCCTGCAACTGGCGCGCATGCTCAAGGCCGCCGGTCAGAAGGCGCCCGAGCTCAAGCCGGTGCTCGAGGTCAACCCCGAGCACAGCCTGGTCAAAAAGCTCGACGGCTCGGTGCATTTCCACGACCTGGCGCACATCCTGTTCGACCAGGCCTTGCTGGCCGAAGGCGGACTGCCCGAGGACCCGGCGGCGTATGTGAAGCGGGTCAACGCCCTGCTGGCCTGAGCCCGGCGTCGCTGAAAACAAAAGGGCGCCACCTGGCGGTGACGCCCTTTGTGCTGGGGAGTCTGTCGGTCATCCCCGACTCGATCGGGGATCCAGAGGTTCAAACGCTTGGACCCTCGGGTCGAGCCCGAGGGTGACAGAGGTGCAGCCGGGTGACCGAGGCGCGGCCGGGTGACAGAGCGACAGATTCGCCCGTGGTGCGTGATTACTTGCCCAGTTGCGCGAGCGCGGCTTGCAAGCCGTTCAGCCCACCGACGCGTTGGTCGTTGATGAAGATCTGGGGCATTTGCCGCACCGAGGGGCCGCACTTTTCATAAAAGGCCAGGCGCTCGGCCTCGTCGTCGATCTTGATTTCTTCAAAAGCGAGCGAGCGGGTCTTGAGCAGCATCTTGGCCGACTCGCATTGCGGGCAGGCGGATTTGGAGTAGACGGTGATCTTGAGTTCCATGGCGCCAGTGTAGCCGCAGCGCGGCCAGCTCAGACCCCCAGCGGGTCTTCCTGCATGGCCTCGATTTGTTCGTGCAGCATCTGCACCTGGCCACGCCAGTAATCGGGCGTGCCGAACCACGGAAAGTTGATCGGAAAGATCGGGTCGTGCCAGCGCCGCGCGAGCCAGGCGCTGTAGTGGATCAGGCGCAGCGTGCGCAGCGGCTCGATCCAGGCGAGCTCGCGCCGGTCAAAGTCGCGCAGCTGCTCGTAACCGTCGAGCAGGGCCGACAGCTGCAGCGTGCGCTGGCGCCGATCGCCCGCAAGCAGCATCCACAGGTCTTGCACCGCGGGCGCCATGCGCGCGTCGTCCAGGTCGACGAAGTGCGGCCCGGTCTCGGGCGTCCACAGGATGTTGCCGGTGTGGCAGTCGCCGTGCGCGCGGATCGCGCGTTCGGCCATGCCGGACAGCCGCGCCTGCAGCTCGGGCAGCACGGCCTTAAAAGCGCTGCGCCATTCGCCCTCGGCCTCGAGCGGGATCGCTGGGTGGCCCAGCAGCCACTCGGCCGGCTCCTGCGCGAACGTCGCCACATCGAGCGCGGGCCGCTGCGCAAAAGGCTGGGCCGCGCCGGTGTTGTGCAAGCGTGCGAGGAAACGGCCGATCCACTCGAGCACGTCCAGGTCTTCAAGCTCAGGCGCACGCCCGCCGCGCAGCGGGCTGACCGAAAAGTCGAAACCCTCGGCGTGGTGCAGGGTCGCGCCTTGCAAGGTGAGCGGTGCCACCACCGGCACCTCGGCCGCCACCAGCTCAGCCGCCAGTGCATGCTCCTCGAGGATTTGCGCGCGTGACCAGCGGCCCGGTCGGTAGAACTTGAGCACCACGGCCCCGTGGCCCTGCACCGGCTCGTCCAGGTGGGCCCGGTAGACGCGGTTTTCGTAGGAGCTCAGCGCGAGCAGCCGGCCATCGGGCCACAGGCCCAGGCCGGACAGGGCGTCCATCACACGGTCGGGCGTGAGGGCGGTGTAGGGGTGTTCGGCGGCGTCCATGGGGCGATTGTCGGGCCTGGGTGGCCGATGGCGGCGGGCTCAGGTTTTGAATCGGTGTCGATTTCTTCCTGATTTGAAACCCCAGCATCCATAATCGCGGCCATGGACAAGCTCAAGGTCTTCGAAACCTTTGTCGCCGTGGCCACCAAAGGCAGCCTCACGGCGGCCGCGCGCGCCGAGGGCGTGGCGCCGGCCATCGTCGGGCGCCGGCTCGACGCGCTCGAAGAGCACCTGGGCGTCAAGCTGCTGGTGCGCACCACGCGGCGCATCACGCTCACGCACGAGGGCAGCGCGTTTTTGGAAGACTGCCAGCGCCTCTTGTCCGACGTCGCCAATGCCGAGGCCAGCGTCTCGGCCGGCGGCGTCAAGGCCAGCGGGCATTTGCGCATCACCGCGCCGGCGGGTTTTGGGCGGCGCCATGTGGCGCCGCTGGTGCCGCTGTTTCGCGAATTGCACCCCGACGTCACCATCTCGCTGAACCTGAGCGACCGCGTGGTCGACCTTGCGGCCGAGGGCTTCGATTGCGCGGTGCGCGTGGGCGATCTGCCCGACTCTTCGCTGGTCAGTGTGCGCATGGCCGACAACCGGCGGCTGTGCGTGGCCACCCCCGAATACCTGGTCCGCCACGGCACGCCGCAACACCCCTCGGAGCTGCTGCAACACGCCTGCCTGACGCTGTCGAGCGACGCCTCGCAAACGCGCGGCTGGGCTTTTCGCGTGCCCACCGAGGGCGGCCACGAGGTGGTGCACCTGCGCCCGGGCGGTCCGCTCGACTGCTCGGACGGCCAGGTGCTGCACGACTGGTGCTTGGCCGGCTATGGCATCGCCTGGCGCAGCACCTGGGAGGTCGAGTCCGAAATCCGCGCCGGTCGCCTGGTCCCGGTGCTCGAAGCGTTTGCCGCACCGCCCAACGGTATTTACGTGGTGTTCCCCCAGCGCAAGCACCTGCCGCTGCGTGTGCGGCTGTGGATCGAGTACCTCAAGCAGCGCTACGGCGAGCCGGGCTTTTGGCAGCGCGAAAACGCCTGAGCCCGTCGTCCTCGGGCTTGACCGAAGACCGATAACGCCTGAGCCTGTCGTCCTTGGGCTTGACCCGAGGACCCATGGAGGACCGCCGGCATGACAAAGGGCCTGCCGAGGCAGGCCCTTGGCGCGGGGGGCGCTTCACTTGGCCTTGAGGCACGCCGACATGAAGGTCTTGCGCTCGGCCCCCTTGAGGGCCTTGGTCTTGGCCTCGGCGTTGCAGGCTTTCATCTTGTTTTGCTGGGTGGGCGGCTGGCCTTCGGCGGCGTGGGTGCTGAGGGCCAGCAGGCTGAAGGTGGCCACAAGGGCACTGAAGAACAGTTTCATGCGAATCTCCCTGATGTGTTGTGTTGAACCCGCCCGGACGGTGCGGGCACAGCCAGCGTAGCGCAGCCGGCGTGCGGGCGCCAGAGGGGCGGGCCCGTCCCCGTAAAATCGCCCGATGCTTCAAGCCCAACAAGAATTGCTCGCAGCCCTGGCCGGCGAGCTTGACAAACTGCAGCCCGGTGCGGGCGCACGCGCGGCCTTCGAATCGCCCAAGGTTGCGGCCCATGGCGACCTGGCCTGTACCGCGGCCATGCAACTGGCCAAAGGCCTGAAACAAAACCCACGCCAGCTTGGCGAGGCGCTGCGCGAGGCGCTGCTGGCCACACCCGCGTTCCAGCGCTGGGTCGGCGCGATCGAGCTGGCCGGCCCCGGCTTCATCAACATCCGCCTCAAGGACGCGGCCAAGCAGGCCGTGGTGGCCGAGGTGCTGCAAGCGCAAGCGGCGTTTGGCGCGCAGCCTGCCACCGGCGAGCGCGTGCTGGTCGAATTTGTCTCGGCCAACCCCACTGGCCCCCTGCACGTGGGCCACGGTCGCCAGGCCGCCTTGGGTGACGCGATTTGCAACCTGCTGGCCACGCAGGGCCAGGACGTCTACCGCGAGTTTTATTACAACGACGCCGGCGTGCAGATCAGCACCCTGGCCACCTCAACCCAGCTGCGTGCCCAGGGCGTCAAGCCGGGCGACGCCGGCTGGCCTGAGGCGGCTTACAACGGCGAGTACATCCAGGACATCGCCAACGACTTTCTGGCGAAGAAGACGGTCCAATCCGACGACCGTGAATTCACCGCCAGCGGCGACGTAAACGACCTGGATGGCATCCGCCAGTTCGCCGTGGCCTACCTGCGCCATGAACAGGACCTGGACCTGCGCGCCTTCGAGGTGAAGTTCGACAATTACTACCTCGAGTCCAGCCTCTACACCGACGGCCATGTCGACGCCACGGTGCAGCGCCTGATCGCCAATGGCAAGACCTACGAGCAAGACGGCGCGCTCTGGCTCAAGTCGACCGACTACGGCGACGACAAAGACCGCGTGATGCGCAAATCCGACGGCTCGTACACCTACTTCGTGCCGGACGTGGCCTACCACATCCAGAAGTTCAAGCGTGGCTTCACGCGCGTGGTCAACATCCAAGGCACCGACCACCACGGCACCATCGCGCGTGTGCGCGCCGGCCTGCAGGCCGCCGATGTCGGCATTCCCCAGGGCTACCCCGACTATGTGCTGCACACCATGGTGCGCGTGATGCGTGGTGGCGAGGAGGTCAAGATCTCCAAGCGCGCGGGCAGCTACGTCACCCTGCGTGATTTGATCGAGTGGACCAGCAAGGACGCGGTGCGTTTCTTCCTGCTCTCGCGCAAGCCCGACACCGAGTACGTGTTCGACATCGACCTGGCGCTGGCGCAGAACAACGACAACCCGGTGTATTACGTGCAGTACGCGCACGCGCGCATCTGCTCGGTGCTGGCCACGTGGAAAGAGCAGGGTGGCCATGCGGCCACGCTGGCGCAGGCCGACCTGTCGCCCCTGCAAGGCCCTCAGGCCCATGCGCTGATGCTAAAGCTCGCGCAGTACCCGGCCATGCTCACGGCCGCCGCGCAAGACTTTGCGCCGCACGACGTGACCTTTTACCTGCGCGAGCTGGCTTCGCTCTACCACTCCTACTACGACGCCGAACGCATCCTGGTGGACGACGACAAAGTCCGCCTGGCGCGCCTGGCTTTGGTGGCCGCCACCGCCCAGGTGCTGCACAATGGCCTGAAGGTGCTGGGCGTGTCGGCACCGACCAAGATGTGATGTCCATGCCTTCTCCTTCCTCTCAGCGCGGCGGCACTTTTCTCGGCTTCATCCTGGGCCTGGTGTTGGGCCTGGGCGTGGCCCTGGCGGTGGCGATTTACGTGACCAAGGTGCCCACGCCGTTTTCCAACAAGAACCAGACGCGCACCAGCGAGCAGGACGTGGTCGAGAGCCAGAAGAACAAGGACTGGAACCCCAACGGCGTGCTGCAGCCCAAGGCCGCGCCGGCCGCCGAGGGCGCTTCGCAGCCCGCGGCCGACGGCGTGAGCCCCAGCCCCGCGCCAGCCGCCACGCCCACCGCCCCTGCGGCCAAGCCCGAGCCCAAGGCGCCCGCTGTGGCGGCGGACCCGCTGGGCGATCTGGCCAAGTCCAAAGCCGGTCTGTCGACCCCGCCTGCGGCCAGCACCGCCGAGCCTTTCCAGTACTTCATCCAGGTCGGGGCCTACCGCTCCGCCACCGAAGCCGATGGCCAGAAAGCCCGCATGGCCATGATCGGCCTGGACGCCAAGGTGTCCGAGCGCGAGCAGGGCGGGCGCACCGTCTTCCGTGTGCGTTTGGGACCGTACGATGACAAGGCTTCGGCCGAGCGCGTGCGCACCAAACTCGAAGCCGCCCAGATCGACAATACGCTGGTCCGCATCCAGCGCTGAACTTCCAGGGAGTCTTTGCATGAAACGCCGTGAATTTTCGACCGCCGTGTTGGCCAGCCTGGCCGCCGTGGGCGCTGCCTCCGTGCAGGCCCAGCAGGCCTTTCGCGCGGGCCGCGACTTTTTGCCGCTGGAGCGGCCCGTGGCCACCGATGTGGGCACCGGCAAGGTCGAGGTGATCGAGTTCTTCTGGTACAGCTGCCCGCACTGCAACGCCTTTGAACCCACCTTTGCCCAGTGGGTCAAGAACGCCCCCAAGGACGTGGTGGTGCGCCGCGTGCCGATCGCCTTCCGCGAAGACTTTGCGCCGCAGCAGCGCCTGTACTACGCGCTCGAGGCGCTCGACCTGGTCGACAAGCTGCACACCAAGGTGTTCCACGCGGTGCATGTGGAGCGCCTGCCGCTCAACACCGACGCCACCATCCTGGCCTGGGTCGAGAAACAGGGCGTGGACGGCAAGAAATTCACCGAGGCCTTCCGCTCGTTCGGGGTGGCCAGCAAGGTCAAGCGCGCGGTGCAGTTGCAAAACGAGTTCCGTGTCGAAGGCGTGCCCTCGCTGGGCGTGGCCGGGCGCTACTACACCGACGGCTCCATCGCCGGCAGCATGGAACGCGCGCTGCAGGTCACCGATTACCTGATTGGCCAGGCCCGCCAAGGCCGCTGACCCCCAGGGCATGCGGGCGGCCCGCCAGATGGCGGGCTTTTTTTCGCCCAGGCCGCGCCAGGCCTCGGCCAAGCGGGCCCGCTGGCCCTACAATCTTTGCAGAACGCAAGATTCGTGCCCTACATGATGTTGTCCCGCCGTCTCCCCTTGATCGCGCTGTGCCTGGCGCTGGGGGGGACCGCCGTCTGGGCCGAGCGGGCCGACCGTGACAAACCGATGCAGGTCGAGGCCGACCGCATGCAGCACGACGAACAAAAACAATTTTCACAATTCATCGGCAGCGTGCAGGCCACCAAGGGCAGCTTGCTCCTGCGGGCCGAGCGCCTGGAGGTGCAACAAGACGCCCAAGGCCGCCAGCAAGCGCGTTTTTGGGCGGCACCGGGTCAGCGCGTGTTCTTCCGGCAAAAGCGCGAAGGCCTCAACGAGTTCATCGAGGGCGAAGCCGAGCAAATCGATTACGACAGCCAGGGCGACGCCATGACCCTGCAGCGCCGTGCCGAAGTGCGCATCCTGCGCGAGGGCAAACTGGCCGACCAGATCCAGGGCCAACGCATCCTGTACCGCAATGCCGACGAAGTCATGACGGTGGACGGCAAGTTGCAAGACAGCAGCGCCCGCCAGCGCGTGCGCGTGCTCATGTCGCCGCGCTCCAGCGCCTCTGAGCCGGCGCCAGCGCCAGCGCTGCGCAGCAGCCCCGCGGTGCAAGACGGGGGCAAACGGTGAGCACAGCCTCCAGCCTCGAAGCGCGCCACCTGCGCAAAGCCTATGGCAGCCGCAAGGTGGTGCACGACGTCTCGGTGCGCGTGGGCAAGGGCGAGGTGGTCGGCTTGCTGGGCCCCAACGGCGCGGGCAAGACCACCTCGTTTTACATGATCGTGGGCTTGGTGCGCGCCGATGGCGGGCAGATCCTGATCGACGGCCAGGACGTGACGCGCTCGCCCATCCACCAGCGCGCCCGCATGGGCTTGTCTTACCTGCCGCAAGAGGCCTCTGTGTTCCGCAAGCTCAATGTGGCCGACAACGTGCGCGCCATTTTGGAGCTGCAAACCGATGCACAGGGCCAGGCCCTGCCGCGCGAGGTGGTCGAGCAAAAACTCGATGTGCTGCTGCAGGAGCTGCGGGTGGACCACCTGCGCGATTCGCCGGCCCTGTCGCTCTCCGGTGGCGAGCGTCGGCGTGTGGAGATCGCACGCGCCCTGGCCACCGAGCCGCGCTTCATCCTGCTCGACGAACCCTTTGCCGGTATCGACCCGATCGCCGTGATCGAGATCCAGCGCATCATCGCTTTCCTCAAGCAGCGCGGCATCGGGGTGCTGATCACCGACCACAACGTGCGCGAGACGCTGGGCATTTGCGACCACGCCTACATCATCAGCGAAGGCCGCGTGTTGGCGCAGGGCACGCCCGACCACATCGTCGAGAACCCGGACGTGCGCCGCGTTTACCTGGGCGAACACTTCAGGATGTGAGGGGATGAAACCCAGCCTGTCCCTGAAGATGTCCCAGCACCTGGCGCTCACGCCCCAGTTGCAACAATCGATCCGGCTGCTGCAGTTGTCGACCCTGGAGCTGTCGCAAGAAGTCGACCAGATGCTCGACGAGAACCCTTTCCTCGAAAGGGCAGACGACGAGATCCCCGCAGACCAGCACGGCCTGGGCACCGCCGACGCACACGTCAGCCTGGGTGACCGGGTGAGCGAGCGCGCGCAAGAATCCCCGGTGCACGACGAGAGCGCCACCGAGGCCCGCGACGAGGTGGTCACCGACGTGGCCGAGAGCTGGGACGGCGACGGCAGCGTCGACATGAGCCCCGACGACGGCGAATGGGGTGGCGAGGCCAAGGCCCGCAACGGCAACAACGATGAAGACACGGCCGACGCGGTCGAACTCGCGCGCAGCCTGGGCTCGCTGGCCGACCACCTGCACCGCCAGGCGCTGTCGCTGCGCCTGTCCGAGCTGGACCGCGCTGCGCTGCGCTTTCTGATCGAATCGCTCAACGAAGACGGTTACCTCGAAGACCCGCTCGAACAGTTGGCGATCGGTCTGGCCGGTGACGAAGACCTGGAGCAGCTCGAAGAGCTGGTGCACCGCTTCACCGTGGCGCTGCGCCTGCTGCAGTCGCTCGAACCGGTGGGCGTGGGTGCGCGGCACCTGGCCGAATGCCTGCAGCTGCAATGCCAGGCGCACCTGCGCGAGGACCCCGACGACGGTGTGGCGGCTGTGGCGCTGCGCTTGTGCCAGCAGCCCATGGAGCTGTTGGCCAAACGCGATGTCAAGCGCCTGACGGCCCTGCTCGGCGAGGACGATGCCGCGGTGCGCACCGCCTTGCAGTTCGTGGCCCGGCTCGAGCCCAAGCCCGGGCGCCCTTTTGTGCAGGCCGAGCAAAACACCATCGTGCCCGACGTGCTGGTCACACCGGTCAAGCGCGCGGGCGCGCCGCAGTTCCGTGTGCAGCTCAACCCCGACGTGATGCCGCGCCTGCGGGTGCACGACATTTATGCGAATGCCTTGCGTGGCAGCAAGGGCGAGGGTGCCCAGGGCCTGCAACAGCGCTTGCAGGAGGCGCGCTGGTTCATCAAGAACATCCAGCAGCGCTTTGACACCATCTTGCGCGTGTCCAGTGCCATCGTCGAGCGGCAAAAGAATTTCCTGATCCATGGCGAGCTGGCCATGCGCCCGCTGGTGCTGCGCGAGATCGCCGACGAACTCGGCATGCACGAGTCCACCATCAGCCGCGTGACCACGGCCAAGTACATGGCCACGCCGCAAGGCACTTTTGAACTGAAATACTTTTTCGGCTCGGGCCTGGGCACCGACAGCGGCAGCGCCGCCTCGAGCACGGCGGTGCGCGCGCTCATCAAGCAGTTCGTGGCCGCCGAAAACCCGGCCAAGCCCCTGTCGGACAACACCATCTCCGACATGCTCAAGGAGCAAGGCATCGACTGCGCGCGGCGCACCGTGGCCAAATACCGCGAGGCGCTCAAGATCGCGCCCGCCAATCTGCGCAAGGCGCTGTAAGAACCCCATCGTGAACTCATTGCAACTGTTCCTGCCCTGCGCCGCGGGCGTCGAAGACTTTCTGGCCGACGAGGTGCACCAACTCACGGGCCTCACGGGCCATGACCTGCTGAGTGGCCGTGGCGGCGTGGTGCTCAACGCGAGCTGGCGCGACGCGCTGCGTCTGAACCTGCACAGCCGCCTGGCGCAGCGCGTGCTGGTGCAGTTGTCGCACACGCCGTACCGCAGCGAGGCCGATCTGTACGAAGCCGCCAGCCAGGTCGCCTGGGAAATCTGGTTTGGCCCCAAGCAAACCTTCAAGATCGAGACCACCGCGCAGCACAGCCCCTTGAAGAGCCTGAACTTCGCCACGCTCAAGATCAAGGACGCCGTGGCCGACCGCTTCCGCGCCAAGCGCGGCGAGCGCCCGAGCATCGAGACCGCGTACCCGGATGTGCGCATTTATGCCCACCTCACGCGCGAACACCTGACGCTCTACATCGACACCTCGGGCGAGCCGCTGTTCAAGCGCGGCTGGCGCACCGACAAGGGCGACGCCCCACTCAAGGAAACACTGGCCGCCGCCATGATCGCCGCCAGCGGCTGGGACGCCACCACGCCGCTGTACGACCCCTGCTGCGGCAGCGGCACCATCCCGATCGAGGCCGCGCAGATCGCCTGCGGCATTGCCGCTGGTGGCCAGCGCCGCTTTGGTTTTGAAAAGCTCTTGCCTTTCCAGAGCCACGTCTGGCAAGGCTTGAAGGAAGAAGCGCGCGCCCAGGAACACGCGCCCACCGCGCCGGTGTTCGGCAGCGACGTGGCGCACCGCATGGTCGATTTTGCGCAGCGCAACGCCGAGCGCGCGGGCGTGGCCGCTGTGGTGCAGCTGCGCGG
This sequence comes from Pseudomonadota bacterium, assembly GCA_039805705.1. Lineage (GTDB taxonomy): Bacteria > Pseudomonadota > Gammaproteobacteria > Burkholderiales > Burkholderiaceae_C > Limnohabitans_A. The sequence continues at coordinate 3,627 of JBDLTR010000055.1, read as the reverse complement.
CGGTGACGCGCTGCAGCGCATGCCGCCCAGCGACACGCCGGGCGTGATGCTGCTCAACCCGCCGTATGGCGAACGCATTGCCGCCGCCGGTGTGGCCGGACGAGGGCGCGAAAGTTTTGTGCCAGGTCAACTGGCCGCACAACGCGCGGGCCGCGAATCGGCCCAGACCGACGACGGCAGCGATTTCTTTTTGCGCCTGTCAGCCCACTGGAAAAAGAACTTCGCTGGCTGGAGCACCTGGATGCTCACGCCCGACCTCAAGCTGCCCGGCCGCATGCGCCTCAAAGAGTCGCGCCGCGTGCCCATGTGGAACGGCCCCATCGAATGCCGCCTGTTCCGCTTTGACCTGGTGGCAGGCAGCGCACGCCGAGAAAGCACGCCCGCGGCATGAGCACGCCCGAGTTGGACATTGCCCAGTCCCTTCGCCCTGAGCTTGTCGAAGGGCGCTGCGTGCGTGTCCTCGACACCAACATCGTGCTGGACCTCTGGGTGTTTGACGACCCGGCCAGCGGCCCTTTGCGCGATGCTTTGGAAAACGGATCTGCGCGCTGGTTGGCCACAGCGGCCATGCGCGAAGAACTCGCGCGTGTGCTGGGCTACCCGCACATCGCGCGCCGCTTGCAAGCGCGGGCCTTGCCACCGGCCGAGGTGCTGGCGCATTTCGACCGCCATGCGCAGCTGCAACCCGAGGCGCCGAAGGCCCCTTACACCTGCAAAGACGCCGATGACCAGAAGTTCATCGACCTGGCCGTGCAGCACGGCGCGGCCCTGCACAGCAAGGACGCGCAGGTGCTGTGCATGAAAAACCGCCTGGCCCGCTGTGGCGTGGCCCTCAACCCCCTTGTTCCCCTGACCGAATTGGAAATCCCCGCATGAGCACCGACACCGGCTTGGCCGCAGAAGACTTTGACACCCTCGACGACATCCTCGACGAGCTGCGCACCCGCCATGACGAAATTCCCCAATGGGAGTTTTGCGAGGGCTTCATGGCCGCGCTGGTGTGCTGTCGCCGCCGCATGGCCGCCGAGGAGTGGTTGCCGGTGTTGCTGGGCCTGGACGAAGGCGCGTCGTTTGCAGACGACGCGCAGCGCGAACGCTTTTTGGCCCTGTGGCAACGCCGCGAGGACGAGGTGCGCACCGCGCTCGACACCGAAGTCCAGGCGCTCGACGAAGACAAGGCCTATGCCCCCGAGGTGATGGACGTGCGCGGCGCCATCGCCTCGCTGCCCCCCGAGGAGCGCACCGAGATCGAAGGCGAAGAGATCCCTTCTTTTGCCCAGGTGTGGGCGCTGGGCTTCATGTACTTCGTCGAAAGCTGGCCCGAAGAGTGGGAGCCGCCCAAGGACAAAGACGCCGCCAAGTGGCACGACGCTTCGCTCGAAGCCATCGTGGCCTTGACCGAAGACGACACCGACGAGGCCACGCTGTCGGCCTTTGGCGAAGACGGCCCGCCCAGCGTGAGCGAAAAACGCCTGAACGCCTACGGCGACGCGCTGTGGGCTGTCTATGACCTGCGCGAAATCTGGCGCAACATCGGCGCGCGTGTGCAGCAGGTCATCAAGGGCGAGACCCCGGGCCGCAACGACCCGTGCAGCTGCGGCAGCGGCAAGAAATTCAAAAAATGTTGCGGCGCTTGAGCTGAATCATCGCGGTCCACGTGCAGGGCCGCCATGCTTTGACCATGTCCGACACGGCCTTGCCCTTCTCGACTTTGTGGCGCATGACGCGCCCCGGTTTTCTCGCCATCACCGTCGTCGGGGTCTGGCTCGGCTGGGCCAGTGCCGATGCCTGCGGCCACCCGCCCCAGCCCGGCTCGGCCCTGGCCACGATGGTGCTGGCCTTGCTGGCGCATGCCGCGGGCAATGTGCTCAACGATGTGCACGATGCCGAAAGCGGTGCCGACGCGGCCAACACGCAGGGCATCTTTCCGTTCACCGGCGGCACGCGCCTGATCCAGCAAGGTCGGGTGAGCGTGCAGCAAACGCGCGACTTGGCCAAGGCCTTGCTCATCGTGCTGTTGCCGGCCGGTGTGGCGCTGGCGCTGCTGACCAGCCCCGCCGTGCTGCTGATCGGCGCGGTCGGGGTGTGTCTGGCCTGGGCCTATTCGGCGCCGCCGCCGGCCCTGATGTCGCGCGGTTGGGGCGAAGGGACGGTCGCTTTGGTGTGGGCCCTGGTCGTGGTGGGTGCCGATGCGGTGCAACGCGGCAGCGTTTTCACCGTGCCAGTGTTCATCTCCCTGGGCTATGGCCTGATGATCGCCAACATCCTCTTGATCAACGGCGTGCCCGACGCGCTGGCCGATGCCCAGGTGGGCAAGCACACGCTGGCCGTGCGCCTGGGGCCGCGTGGCGCGGCGCTGCTGTACGCCTGGCTCGCGCTGCTGGCGCATGGTTGGCTGGCCTGGGGCGTGTGGCATTTCCTGCAGCCTGAGCGCGCCCTGTGGGGCCTGGCCTCGGCGCCTTTGAGCGCAGCGGCTGCGCTGCTGCTGTGGCAACGCGCGCACCACCCGCAGCGCTTGCAAGCGCCGATCGTGCTGACCATCGCGGCCGCCTGTGTCCATGGTTTGGCGATGGCCTTGGGCTTGCTGTCGCTGCGCTGGTGGTGAGGGCGTGACCGCCGGTCGTCCCTTGGGTTCCAGAGCGGCCGCACCGATCGACCAGGACGCGGCTGGCTATGATCGACCGATGTTGTCGCGCTTGCGTTGGGCATGAACACCTCTGAATGGCTGACCGGTCTGCTGACCGCCTTGGGCGTGGGCCTCTTGATCGGGGTGGTGCGCGAGCGCCGTCACCAGCCCGGTGTGACCAAGGCCGGCACGCGCACCCATGCGCTGGTGGCCTTGTTGGGCTTTGTCAGTTGGGACTTTGGCAACTGGCCTTTTGTGGCGGTCATGCTGGTCGTCGGGGCGCTGGTGATCGGCGGCTATCGGGTCACGGCCCGCGCCGATCCGGGGCAGACCGGCGAGGTGGCGCTGCTGCTGACCCTGATGCTCTCGGCACTGGCGCACCAGAACCCCAGCATGTCGGCCGGCCTGGGTGTGTTGGCCGCGCTGCTGTTGTATGGCAAGCGGGCTTCGCAGCACATCAGCCGCGTGCTGATCACCGAGCAGGAACTGCAGGACGCCCTGATGCTCGCGGCCGCCGCCCTGGTGGTCATGCCTGTGCTGTCGGACACGCCGCTGGACCCCTGGGGTGTGCTGCAGCCGACCACGCTGTGGCGCATCGTCGTGCTGGTGATGGCGGTCGGCATGCTGGGGCACATCGCGCAGCGTGCCTTGGGCGGGCGCTGGGGCGTGCCGGTGGCGGGGTTCTTCTCGGGCTTTGTGTCTTCCACCGCCGTGGTGGCCGCCATGGGGCAGCGTGTGCGGGGTGGCCAGAGCGATGTGCTGCCCGCCGCCGCGTCGGCCCTGCTGGCCAATCTGGCGTCTTTGGTGTTGTTGGCCGCGGTGGTCGGCGCGGTGTCGCCCGCCTTGCTGACCACCATGCGCGGGCCCCTGGTGGCGGCTGGCCTGGCTTTGACCCTGGTGGCACTGGCCGCTTTGCGGCGCATCGACCGCGATGGGGTGGAGGCGGCCGCAGGCCGCGCGTTCAAACTCACGCACGCCTTGGCCATCGCCGGCATCATCGC
>JBDLTR010000054.1:0-5373 GCA_039805705.1 Pseudomonadota bacterium | reverse complement strand
ACGTCGTGTCGTACGGCTTGGATGCCAACGAAGCCATCGACTACGAGGCCATGGAAGCCAAGGCCCGCGAAACCAAGCCCAAGCTGATCATCGCTGGCGCGTCGGCCTACAGCCTGCACATCGACTGGGCACGTTTTGCCAAGGTCGCCAAAGAAGTCGGCGCCATCTTCATGGTCGACATGGCCCACTACGCAGGCTTGATCGCTGCAGGCGTCTACCCCAACCCGGTGCCGCACGCCGACGTCGTGACCTCCACCACCCACAAAAGCCTGCGCGGCCCGCGCGGCGGCATCATCCTGATGAAGGCCGAGCACGAAAAAGCCATCAACAGCGCCATCTTCCCCGGCCTGCAAGGCGGTCCGCTGATGCACGTGATCGCGGCCAAGGCCGTGGCCTTCAAGGAAGCGCTGCAGCCCGAGTTCAAGGCCTACCAGCAGCAGGTCATCACCAACGCGCGCATCGTCGCCGAGACCCTGACCCAGCGCGGCCTGCGCATCGTGAGCGGCGGCACGCAAAGCCACGTCATGCTGGTCGACCTGCGGGCCAAGGGCATCACCGGCAAGGAAGCCGAAGCCGCTCTGGGCGTCGCCCACATGACGATCAACAAGAACGCGATCCCGAACGACCCTGAAAAACCGTTCGTGACCAGCGGCGTGCGCATTGGCACGCCGGCCATGACCACGCGCGGCTTCAAGGACGAAGAAGCGCGCATCACCGCCAACCTGATCGCCGACGTGCTGGACAACCCCAAGGACGAAGCCAACCTGGCCGCCGTACGCGCCAAGGTCAACGCCCTGACCGTACGTTTCCCGGTCTACAAATGACAGCCCCCACGCTCCACCGCTGCGCGGGTCGCTGCCCCCCGAGGGGGCGCTCGCGCGCTTGGGGCGGCCCGGCGCTGCGCTCGGGAGCACGGCGATGAAATGCCCCTTTTGCGGCCATCTGGAGACCCCCGTGGTGGAGACCCGGGTGTCCGAAGAGGGGAACTTCATCCGCCGCCGACGCCAGTGCGGCGCCTGTGAAAAGCGCTTCACCACCTACGAAAAACCCGAGGTCAACTTCCCGACCATCGTCAAAAAAGACGGCCGGCGCATCGAGTACGACCGCAACAAGTTGCTGGCCAGCATGCGCCTGGCGCTGCGCAAGCGCCCGGTGAGCACCGAGCAGGTCGACAGCGCGGTCGAGCGCATCGAGGAAAAGCTGCTGGCCCTGCCCAGCCGCGAAGTCGCCTCCACCCGCCTGGGCGAACTCGTGATGCGCGAGCTCAAAAAGCTGGACAAAGTGGCCTATGTGCGTTTTGCCAGCGTCTACCGCAGCTTCGAAGACATCGACGACTTCAAGACCCTGGTCGACGAGGTGCGCTGAAGCCCACCCTCAGGGGCAATCGGCCGCCTCCAGCCGAGGCCACCCCACGGCATTGATCACCACGTTCCAGCCCTGGCCCTGTCCATCCTGGCAGAAGGTGAGCGTGCCGGCGAGAAACCCGCCACTGACCGAGACGCTGCGCCCCTCCTCTGCGTAGGCCAAGGCACGGCGCACAGGGGTGTTGCCCACCAGCGACATGCCATCGGGCAGCGTGCCCTGCCTTTGCAAAACCAACTCCTCGGCCTCGCGCTGGCCATTGCGGTTGGTGTCGACAAAGACCAGCCAACCCCGTTGCCACGGACCCGTGGCATCGCAGTCACCCACCACGGACTGGGCGCAGACCGTGACCCGCTGCTGGCGCGCCATGGCCTCGGCCCGGGCCAGCGTCAGGCTGTTCCAGAAAGCCTCGGCCTGGCCACGCAATTGCTGGCGCTGGCGCAAGCCCTTGAGCGAAGGCGCAGCCAGCGTGAGCAGCAAGGCCATGAGCACCAAGACCACCAAGGCCTCGACCAATGTGAACCCTGTGCGTTGGCGCATGCGGTGGACCATGGCCATCCCCCCTGAGTTTTTCTGGGGTCCACCTTAGCCAGGCTCGGCGCCTGTGCCAAGAGGCCTGTACAGCGGCCTGCGCGCAGACCACAATATCCGACAGGTGCAGCACACATCACAAGGTCAGGGAGAGCACCATGCCGATACACCACGCCCGCGCGGTCCGTGCGCGTCCGGGCTTCACCCTCATCGAGCTTTTGGTCACGCTCGCCTTGCTGGGCGTGCTGGCGGCGCTGGCCCTGCCCGCCTACCAACAGCAGCAGCGCCAGGCCCGGCGCAGCGACGCACAAGCGGCCTTGCTGCAGCTGCAGGTCGACCAACACCGCTGGCGCAACGCCCAGGGCCGCTTTGCCAGCAGCCTCACCGAGCTCGGCTGGACCAGCGAGCGCTCTGCACAGGGGCACTACCAGATCGTGCTGATCGAGGCCAGCGCCGAGGGGTATGTCGCTGAGGCCCGCCCCCAGGGCGCCCAAGCCCAAGACGGCGCCTGCAGCCCCATGCGTCTGGCTTGGCAAGACCTAGCCACCGTGGTCTACAGCAGCGGCGCTGACACGGACCGCGACAGCGCTCGCTGCTGGCGCACATGAAAACCCCGTTGAAAGCGCACCAAAGCGGCGAGACCCTGGTGGGCCTGCTGGTCGGGCTGGCGGTCGGTTTGCTGGTGTTGGCCGGCGCCACGCAGATGCTGGCCCAGCTCTACCGCAGCCAGCACCAGGCCTTGCATGACCACCATGCCGAGCAAGCATTGCAATGGGCTTTTGACCTCATCGCGCGCGAGCTGGCGCTCGCCCAGCACGTGGCCCATGCCTGGCAAAGCCGCAGCCCCAAGCGTTGCCAGGACCCGTTTTGCGATGGACCCGAAGACCTGCGCGTGAGCCCCGCGCGCATCGACTTCAGCCTTGACCGCGACCACAACGGTGCGAAAGACAACGACGAATGCACCGGGTTGCGTCTGAACGCAGGGGCTTTGCAGGTGCGCACCGCCTGCAGCCCCGAGGTCTGGACACCGCTGACCGACACCGGTGTGCTGCGCGTGACGCGGCTCGATGTCCAACTGCAGTGCCAAAGCCACGGCGGCTGGGTGCAACGCGGTGTGCGCCTGCTCGCCGAAGCCCAAACACCCGCCCCAAGCCCACGCACCTGGTCGCTCGAGCGCTGGGTCCACTTGCGCAACGACCTGCCCGAAGTCGCCCGGGCCACAGGCTGCCCATGAACCCACAGGCCCACCCCCAAAGCGGCGCGGTCCAGCTGCTGCTGGTGCTGACCCTGGTGGGGCTGGCGGCCTTGGCCAGTGCGATGGTCACGCGCAGCGTGCTCAGCGACATGCTGGGCCAGCGTGCCGCAGCGCTGAGCCAGCAAGCCCGGCTGGCCGCACAAGCCGCCCTGGCCACCGCCGAAGCCGAGTTGCTTTCGCGCTACGCCAGCCAGAGCGACCCTTTGGCCGATTTGCCCAGCCGCAGCTGCCCCAGCGAACAGGCCGCGCCACGCTGGCAATGCAGCACCCTGCCCCTGAGCTGGCCATCCCTGGGCCAGGCCCCGTCGCGCTGGACCTTGCAGGCATGGCTCAGCCGCGACCTGCTGCAAGCGCCGCACGTGGTGCAGTTGCGGGCCAGCGCGCAGTGGCCGGAGACCGGCGCACGCACCACACAACAGGTGAGCCTCTGGGTGCCCAGCCTGGCCCCAGCACCCAGCACGCCCACCAGCACGACGGTGGTGCTGGGCGAAAGCCTCCTGAACCCCTTGACCACCCCCTGTGCGCGCACCGCCTGGCGCCAGGTGCTCGGCGACATATCCCCAGCCCAATTGCAAGCGTGGTCGCACGCCCAGGCGCGCAATGGCCTGAGCGCGGACAGTCAGCCCCCGCGCAGCATCTGGTGGGTCGACAGCCCGGCCGACTGGCAACAGCCCCTGGGCGACGCCAGCCACCCGGTGCTGCTGGTGTTCTCGGCACAGGCCTGCGCGCTGCGCTGCCCAAGCATCGCCAGCGCAGCGCGCATCCACGGCACGGTTTATCTGGATGCCGGCTGCAGCGACGACAAAGTGCGCGGCTGGCAAAGCGGCCCCATCGTCGGTCAGCTGGTGGTCGAAGCCGGCCTGCCGGACTTGGCCGCCAGCCCCCAAATCAGCGCACAGCCGAGCGTGCGCCAGGCCTATGCGCTGGTTTGGCCGGCCGGCATCGATGCGCAGCGGCTGCAAGCGGTGCCAGGCAGCCGCTGGGAAGGCCCATGAACACGGACATGCGCGCGCAAGGCATGGCCCTGGTCGAAGCGATGGTGGCCTCGGCTGTGCTGGCCATCGGTGTCCTGGGCGCCGCCCGCCTGAGCCTGCATGCACAGGCCAGCTTGCGCGAGACGCGCGCCTTGTCGCAGGCGCAAGTGCTGGCCGCTCAGACGCTCGGCTGCGCGCTGGCGGGCCAGTCACCCTGCCCGAGCGCTGCGGTCACGGTCCAGGGAGGAGTGCGTTACAGCGTCACCCTCGAGCGCAGCCCGCTGAGTGCCGAGTTGCAAAGCCTGCAGGTCATGGTCGAATGGGCTCCTGCGGACGGCACCGCAAGCCCGAACGCGCTGCGCCGCCTGCGTTGGGAAACGCGGCTGTCGGGCCTGCCTGGCTGGCTTGGCTTATCCTCGCCGTGATGGCGACACCTGCCCCGACCGTGAACACCGACACCCACACCCCCCTGCACCGCGCCCTGGCCTTGGCACGCCAGGCCCTTTGGCTGACCTCGCCCAACCCGCGCGTGGGTTGCGTCATCACCGCGCCCGATGGCCGCCTGCTGGGCGAAGGCCACACCCAGCGCGCGGGCGGCCCGCACGCCGAAATCATGGCGCTGCGCGATGCGCAGGCCCAGGGGCACGATGTGCGCGGCGCCACCGCCTGGGTCACGCTCGAGCCCTGCGCCCACCAAGGCCGCACGGGGCCCTGCTGCGACGCGCTGGCCGCCGCTGGCATCGGTCGGGTGGTGGCGGCGCTGACCGACCCCAACCCGAAAGTCGCCGGTCAGGGCCTGGCGCGGCTGCAAGCCGCGGGTGCCCAGGTCCAAGTGCTGCCCACAGACGATCCGATCGCCAGCGCCGCGCGCGAACTCAACATCGGCTTTTTCAGCCGCATGGAGCGCGGTCTGCCTTGGGTGCGCATCAAGATCGCCGCCTCCATCGACGGCCAGACCGCGCTCGCCAACGGCCAAAGCCAATGGATCACCGGACCCGAGGCGCGCCAAGACGGCCACGCCTGGCGCGCACGCGCGTGCGCCGTGCTGACGGGCATCGGCACCGTGCTCGAAGACGACCCGCTGCTGAATGTGCGCGGTCTCGATGTCCCGCGCCAGCCCCACCTGGTCGTGGTCGACAGCCGGCTCGAGTTGCCCCTCACGGCCAGATTGCTCGACACCCTGGGCAGCGGTGAGCCAACGCGCCAGATCTGGGTCTACACCGCAACCGCCGATCAAGCCGATAAGCGCGC
>JBDLTR010000053.1:0-3873 GCA_039805705.1 Pseudomonadota bacterium | reverse complement strand
CTCTCGACCGGCAGCCGCCGCAAGGTGGCGCTGGTCGGCCTGCTGGCCAGCGGCACCGCCATCACCTGTCTGGACCAGCCTTATGCGTCGCTGGACATGGCCTCGGTGGGCGTGCTGCGCGGTTTTTTGCAAGACATGGCCGAGCAGCCCACGCGCGCCTGGTGGGTGGCCGACTACGTGGCCGACCCTGCCCTGGCCTGGGCCAGCGTGGTCCAGCTGAGCGCCCCATGAACAAAGGCGGCCGCAGCCGCCTTTGTGGATGAGATACCCCCCACAAGTGTCATTCCATGGCTGGACCGAGGCATGCATGGATCCTCGGGTCAAGCCCGAGGATGACCATTTATTGGGCTGAGGATGAGGTTCGCCACAGGTGTCATTCCACGGCTCGACCGTGGAATCCATGGATCCTCGGGTCAAGCCCGAGGATGACGATCTGAGCGACCGTGGAATCCATGCTTGACCTCTCAGAACCCCGCTTCGCGCACCAGCACCGCCAGAGCCTGGCGCACGTAGCGGCTGGCTGGGCTTTGCCAATCGGCGTGCAGCACCAGCTGGCCGCGCCAGGCCAGTGAGGCCAGGTCGGCCGGCATGTCTTGCACGTCGAGTGCCACGCGGTAGACCGCGCGCTCGGGCACCAGCTGACCAGCCTTTTCGCGGGTCAGCACATGGCCGCCCAGGGTGCTGGCCAATTCGCGGCGGGGCAGCACGCGTGCGGCATCGCGGTCCACCGCCGACACGGTGAGCGCCAGCACATGGCCGCTGGCGCCATCGGTGAAAAAGCGCGCGCTTTGGCCCACGTGCACACGGGCCACATCGTCTTCGTCGAGCCAGGTTTCCACGCGCCAAGCCGTGCCCTGGCGCACCAGCGTGGCCAGCGGTTCTTTCTTGCCCACCCATTGGCCCGCCACCAAATCGGGGTCGGCCAGCAAGAAGCGGCCTTCGTAGGGCGCCACCGGCGCGTACTGGCTGCGCTCGGCTTGCACACCTTGCAGCTCGGCCTCGGTGGTGGCCAGGGTTTGCTCAGCCACTTTCCAGCGCTTGCGCATCTCGTCGTCAAAGGCCGAGGCCTCGGCTTGCCAGCGCTGCTGCTCTCGGCGCGCTTGCAGGGCGCGCTCACGGCTGGCCAGGTCCGGCACATACAACTGCACCAAGGCACTGCCTGCGGGCACCCGTGCACCGTGCGCAAAAGGCAGGGCCTCGATGCGGGCCCCAGAAGGCGCGAACACCGGCCAAAAATCATGGGGCCGCAACACCGCGCTGGCGGTGATGCGCCCCGGCCACGGCAGCAGCACCAGCGCACTGAGCGCCACCAAGGCCCATGCGGTGGTGCGGCTGCGCGCTTGCATGCGGATGCGTGGCCACAGCGCACGCCACACCGCCAGCTCAGAAGCCAGGGGCTTGGCGATGAACCAGACGATCTCGACCACAAACAAAAAGATGCCCAGCAGCTTGAAGAAGAAGTGGTAGACCAGCACCGCAATGCCCAGGAACAGCACCAGGCGGTAAATCCAGGTGCCCCAGGCAAAGGCGATCAAGAGGCGTTGCGTGGTTGGCGAAAAATGCTCAGGCGGCTCTTCACCCAGACCAAACAGCCATTCGCGCAGTTTCCAGCGCGCCAGCGCAAAGCTGCGGCCGTGCAGGTTGGGCATGTCCAGCGCGTCCATCAGGATGAAGTAGCCGTCAAAGCGCATGAAGGGGCTGGCGTTGATGGCCAGCGTGGCCACCCAGCTGGTGGTGGCCAGCACAAATGCCGCCGACTGCAAGCCCCCCGCCGGCAGCACGGCCCAGGCCAGGGTGGCCCAAGCGGCCACCACCAGTTCCGTCAAGATGCCGGCACTGGCCACACGCAGGCGCTGGAAGCGGTTGGTCAGGCGCCATGTTTCGTTGGTGTCGGTGTAGGCCACCGGCCACATCACCAAAAACGCCACGCCCATGGCTGGCACCCGGCAGCCAAAGTGCTTGGCGGTGAAGGCGTGACCCAGCTCGTGCAGCAGCTTCACCGCAAAAATCGCTACGCCATACGCCAGCAGGCCTTCGAGGTTGAAGGTGTCCACCAGCGAAGCGCTGAACACGTCCCAGCGGCGCAGCACCTGCACCAGCCCAAAGCACAAGGCCAGGGCCGTCATCAGCGCAAAAGTCTTGCCGCCGAACCAGCGCGCCAGCGGCAACCAGCGCGTGAGCCAGGCGTCGGGCTTGATCAACGGGATGCGGAAAAACAAATAGTGGTGCAACAGCCATTTGAGCGGTGAGCCCTGTATGCGCGCCAGCTGCTCGGCCAGCTTGCGGGGCGCGCCCTCGGCACTGGCTTGCACCAGCTGGTGCTGCACCAAAAACTTGGCGACATCGACCACATCGTCGGGCCCCATGGCCAGCGTGGTGTGCGCCGACACATCGGCCGCGATCTGCGCGGGGTCGTCCATGTCCCAGCGCTGCAAAATTTCCAGCGTGGGCCAGTCGATCCGGAAAAACTGGTTGCGCACCGGGTCGTGCATCGTCCAGCTGGGCTGGCCATCGGCCAGGGCGGGACCGGGCAGCAGGTCCAGCTCTTCACGCAAGCGCGGCAGTGGCATGGCTCACAGCCCCAGGTAAGCGCGCAGTGTGGCCCAGGGCCGGCGCAGCACCCAGTACGACAGCGGCACCCAGCCGCCGTGCAGCTTGGCCGTGCCCTTGAGGCCCACGCGGTGGCTGGTCTTGCCCGACAGCGTGGCGCGCACGCGGTAGGCGTAGCCCCCATCGGGCCGCTGCACCGCCTCGTGCGCCATGTAGCGCAGCGTGGCCGACACCGGCGACAAGGGGCTGGCGCTGAGGTACAGCGTGAGCGCGTCGCCCGGCTCCAGCGCGATCGCATCGGCCAAAGGCACCCAGGCCTCGACCTCGACATCGTCGAGCGTGGCCAGGCGCAAGATGCGCTCGCCGGTGGCCACGGGCTTGCCAATCCATTCCGAGGGGTCGTCCATCAGCACCACGCCCGCCTGCGGCGCCAGCACGCGTGCCCGCGTGAGCTGCTCTTGCAGGTAGTCGATTTCGGCGCGGCGTTCTTCCACCTTGCCCAGCAGCAGGCCCAGCTGCGTTTTGGATTTGACGTCGGTCAGCGCCAGCTGCGTGGTTTGGCGGTAGTCGGTCTCGGCCGTGGCCAGGGCCTGCTGCGCCACCTCCAGCCGCGACTGGATCACGATCTCGTCAAAGCTGAACAGCGGCTGCTCGGCCTGCACCTGCTGGTTGGGCTGCACATGGAACACGTCGATCACGCCGTCCAGCGGCGCACGGATGACCAGCGGGTGCGCCGGCACCAACTCGCCCGGGGCCAGCACCGTCAGGCGCACCGGCCAGCACAACGCGGCCAGCACCAAGGCCAGCACCTGCACGCGGCGCTGGCGCCACCACACCTGGCCGTCCTGCCAGGCCAGGCCTTGCCGCAGGCGATCGCCCAGGCCGCGCCAACGCGCGACGCGCGGGCGGTGCAAGGCGGCAAAAGCGTGCCACCAGATTTCAGACCACTCTTGCAGCTCGGCCACCGCTTCGGCGGTCCAAGGCTCGTCGCTCAGCAAAATGCCGGCGCCGTCCACACCCGGGGCGCTGCTGCCCAGCCACAGCGCGTGCGTGGGCCACCACTGGGCCCACTCGGCGGCCAGATCGGCTGGCAAATCGCTGGCGCTGAAAGGCTGCACCACCGCGCTGCCGGGCTCGTGCAAGTGGCGCGCCACCGCATCGAGCCATTGCGCGTAAGGCACATGGGCGTCGACCTGCACCACGCCCGACAGGCCCCACACCCCTTCATCGGCCAGCCACAGCGCAGCCTGGCGGTAAGGCGCCAGCGCCAGCGTCTCGTTGACCAGCAAAAAACCCAGCTCGCGGTCCGACTCGGCCCGGCGC
>JBDLTR010000052.1:0-18009 GCA_039805705.1 Pseudomonadota bacterium | reverse complement strand
CGGACAAGGGCATGTTCCTGCCCGACCGCTTCATCAAGGGCGAATGCCCCCAATGCGGTGCCAAGGACCAGTACGGCGACAACTGCGAAAGCTGCGGCGCGGTCTACTCGCCCACCGAGCTCAAGAACCCCTATTCGGCCCTCTCGGGCGCAACCCCGGTGCTGCGCACGTCCGAACACTTCTTCTTCAAACTGTCCGACAAGCGCTGCCTGGACTTTCTGGCCCAGTGGACCAACAGCGGCGCGGTGCAGGCCGAAGTGCTCAACAAGATCGCCGAATGGATCGAACCCGGCGAAGACGGCAAGCCGAAAATGGGCGACTGGGACATCTCGCGCGACGCGCCTTACTTCGGCATCGAAATCCCCGACGCACCGGGCAAGTACTTCTATGTGTGGCTGGACGCGCCGATCGGTTACCTGGCCTCGCTGAAAAACTATTTCGGCAAGATCGGCAAGGACTACGAGGCCTTCATGGCCGACCCGAAGGTGGAGCAGTACCACTTCATCGGCAAGGACATCATCACCTTCCACACCCTGTTCTGGCCGGCCATGCTGCATTTCTCGGGCCGCAAGGTGCCGAACGCGGTGTTCGTGCACGGCTTCCTGACGGTCAGCGGCGAGAAGATGAGCAAGAGCCGCGGCACCGGCCTGGACCCGCTCAAGTACCTGAGCCTGGGCATGAACCCCGAATGGCTGCGCTACTACATCGCCGCCAAGCTCAATGGCCGCAACGAGGACGTGGACTTCAACCCCGACGACTTCATGGCCCGAGTCAACGCGGACCTGATCGGCAAATACGTCAACATCGCCAGCCGCTCGGCCGGCTTCATCGCCAAGCGTTTCGGCGGCAAGCTGGGCGAAGTGTCGGCCGACGGCGATGCGCTGCTCTCGCACCTGCGTGACGGCATCGCCCCCATCGCCGAGCTGCTGGCCGAGCGCGACTACGCCAAGGCCCTGCGCGAGGTGATGGCGCTGACCGACCGCGTCAACGAGTACGTGGACGCCAACAAGCCCTGGGAGCTGGCCAAGAAAGAAGGCATGGAAGGCCGCCTGCACGACGTCTGCACCACCTGCATCGAGGCCTTCCGCGTGCTGACCGTGCTGCTCAAACCGGTCTTGCCCAGCCTGGCCGCGCAGGTCGAGGCTTTCCTGAACATCGCCCCCATGACCTTCGCCAACGCCAACGCCCCGCTGGGCGCCGGCCACACCATCGGCGACTACAAGCACCTGATGCAGCGCGTCGATCCCAAAATGCTGGAAGCGCTGTTTGAGCCGCCTGCGGATAAATCGGGGTCGGATCCCGATTCTGCGCAGCAGAACTCGGGCTCTGACCCCGACTTGTCCGCCCTCCCCGGAGGGGAGGCCATCGCCCCCACCATCTCCATCGACGACTTCGCCAAGATCGACCTGCGCATCGCCCAGATCGTGCAGTGCGAGGCGGTCGAAGGCTCGACCAAGCTGCTGCGCCTGACGCTGGACGTGGGCGAAGGCCGCATGCGCAACGTCTTCAGTGGCATCGCCAGCATGTACAAGCCCGAAGACCTGGTGGGCAAGCTCACCGTGGTGGTGGCCAACCTGGCGCCGCGCAAGATGAAGTTCGGTGTCTCCGAAGGCATGGTGCTGGCCGCCAGCCACGCCGACGACAAAGCCCAACCCGGCATCTACGTGCTGCAGCCCTGGCCCGGCGCCCAAGCGGGCATGCGCATCCACTGAGCGGCCAGATTTGCCCGCCGTCGTCAGGCTCAAAGCGTCAGCGCGCCATCGACGGGATCGGCGCCTGTGCGTGTCATCGTCGGGCTTGACCCGACGATCCATGGATTGCCCGGTCAAGCCGGGCAATGACAGGGGAGGGTCAAGCCGGACCCTGACAGGACAGGGGCATGACAGTTTCCCGTTGGCCAGCTGCGGCATACTGGGGGCACCATGACACCGGAGCGGCACCTGTTTCGTCCCAAATTGCTCGACGCCCTCAAGGGCTATGAGCGCGGCACCTTGGTGCGGGATGTGGGCGCGGGCATCACCGTGGGCGTGGTGGCCATGCCGCTGGCCATGGCGTTTGCCATCGCCTCGGGGCTCAAGCCCGAAGCGGGCCTGTTCACCGCCATCATCGCGGGCTTTCTGATTTCGGTCTTGGGCGGCAGCCGGGTCCAGATCGGCGGACCTGCGGGGGCCTTCATCGTCATCGTCTACGGCATCCTCGAACGCTATGGCCTGGCCAACCTGATCCTGGCCACCGCCATGTCCGGGCTGGTGCTCTTCCTCATGGGTGCGTTCCGCCTTGGCACCTTGATCCGCTTCATCCCGGTGGCCGTGGTCATCGGCTTCACCAATGGCATCGCGGTGCTGATCATGCTTTCGCAGGTCAAGGACTTTTTGGGCCTGAAGATCGCCAGCATGCCGGCCGACTTCTTCGGCATCCTCTCGGCGCTGGCGGCCGGCCTGCACAGCCTGAACCTGGCCGCCTTGCTGGTGGCGCTGGGCTCGCTGTCGCTGCTGGTGGGCTGGATGCGCCTGGGCCGGCGGCTCGAAAACACCCGTTACCAATGGCTCAGCGCCCTGCCCGGCTCCATCATCGCGCTGCTGTTCGCCACGCTGGCCACCGCCGGCCTGTCGCTGCCGGTGGAGACGATCGGCAGCAAGTTTGGCGGCATCCCGGCCAGTCTGCCGCAGCTGCATTGGCCCGAGTTCAGCTGGGATTCGGCGCGCTTTTTGTTCATGCCCACCCTGACGCTGGCGCTCTTGGGCGCGATCGAGTCGCTCTTGTGCGCGCGCATCGCCGACGGCCTGACCGACGACCGCCACAACCCCAACCAGGAACTCATGGCCCAGGGCATCGCCAATTTCGTCACACCGTTTTTTGGCGGCATGCCCGCCACCGGCACCATCGCCCGCACCGTGACCAACGTCAAGAGCGGCGGCAGCACCCCGGTGGCCGGCATGGTGCACGCCCTGACCTTGTTGCTGGTGGTGCTGGTGGCAGCCCCGCTGGCCCAGCACATCCCGCTGGCGGCGCTGGCCGCGATCCTGATGTTCGTGGCCTGGAACATGGGCGAATGGCGCGAATTCGTGCACCTGCGCCAGTACCGCATGCCCTACCGCATCACGCTGCTGGCGGTGTTTTTGCTGACGGTGGTGTTCGATCTGACGGTGGCGGTCGAAGTTGGCCTGATCGCCGCTTGCCTGACCTTCATCTACCGCATCTCCAGCCTCAGCCGCAGCGAAGCCGTGACCTGCCTGGAGCACCCGGTGCTCGCGGGCCATGAGGGCCAGATCCAGG
Organism: Pseudomonadota bacterium; assembly: GCA_039805705.1. Taxonomy (GTDB): domain Bacteria; phylum Pseudomonadota; class Gammaproteobacteria; order Burkholderiales; family Burkholderiaceae_C; genus Limnohabitans_A. The sequence goes on along the minus strand of JBDLTR010000052.1, from coordinate 14,733 downwards.
CCTGGCGCCTGTATGGCGCGCTGTTTTTCGGCGCGGTCAAGCTGGTCGAGGCGATCGAAGACCAGCTGGACAAACCGGTGCTGGTGCTCGACCTCAAAAACGTCATCTATGTCGACTCTTCGGGGGCCGACGCCTTGGTGAACCTGATCCACACCTGCCGCAAGCGCGAGGTGCAGCTGCTGGTGTGCGGTCTGATGCACCAGCCCCTGGACATCGCCCGGCGCAGCGGCCTGATCGAGCACCTCGACGGCCGCCTCGAGCCCGACCTGGCCAGCGGCCTGGCCCGCGCCGTGGCCCTGGCCCCCAGCGCGGCCCGGTAAAATCCACGGTGGTGCCCGGCTCCAGGCCTGCACCGCTCTTGTTGTCAGACCCTTCAGACCACCATGCACCTCTTTCGCCGCCCCAATTACGAGTCCGACACGACCCAATTCATCCACCAGCTCAAGGCGCAAAAGCCGGAGCTGGAGCAGCAGCAGCGCGAAGGCCGCGCGCTGCTGTGGGACCAAGCGATTGACCGCCAAATCCAACAGGAATTCGGCGCCGCCCGCGTGGCCCAAAAGCCCTACGTCTACCAGACCCAGGGCTGACCTGCGTCACCCCGCTTGCCAGCCCTTGCGCGCATGAGCACGGCCGAAACCACCGAGCTGCCCGAGCCCATTGAGCCCGCGCCTTTGGCCATGCCCGAGGTGGTGGACCACGTGGCGGTGGCGCGCCTGTATGGCGAGCCGCTGTTCTCACTGCCGAACGACCTCTACATCCCGCCCGACGCGCTGGAGGTCTTCCTGGAGGCTTTCGAGGGCCCGCTGGACCTCTTGCTCTACCTGATCCGCAAGCAGAACTTCAACATCCTCGACATCCCGATGGCCGGCGTGACCCGGCAGTACCTGAGCTATGTCGACGAAATCCGCTCGCGCAACCTGGAGCTGGCGGCCGAGTACCTGCTGATGGCGGCCATGCTGATCGAGATCAAGTCGCGCATGCTGCTGCCGCCCAAGAAGGTGGCCGAGGGCGAAGAAGCCGAAGACCCGCGCGCCGAGCTGGTGCGCCGCCTGCTCGAGTACGAGCAGATGAAGCTGGCCTCGGCGCAGATCAATGAGATCCCGCAGCAAGGGCGCGACTTCCTCAAGGCCCAGGTCTATATCGAGCAAAGCCTGCAGCCGCGCTTTCCCGAAGTCGCCCTGGACGAGCTGCAAGCCGCCTGGCGCGACATCCTCAAGCGTGCGCAGCTGGTGCAGCACCACAAGATCTCGCGCGAAGAGCTCAGCGTGCGCGAGCACATGAGCATCGTGCTGCGCAAACTGCAAGGCCGAAAATTCATCGAGTTCGAGCAGCTCTTCGACCCCACGCAAGGCGTGCCCGTGCTGGTGGTCACTTTCATCGCCCTGCTCGAGCTGGCCAAAGAAACCCTGATCGAGATCACCCAGGCCGAAGCCTATGCGCCCATTTACGTGCGCCTGGCTTTCACGCCGAGCTGATCCCTCCCCTGCTCACCCCCCCGAGAGGATTGCCCATGAACACCTCTGTGGCCGCCACCCCTTACGGCACCCTGCCACCCGCATCGCCCGTGGCCGCGCGCAAGCCCATCAGCCTGCCGCGCCTGCACGAGATGCGCCAGCGCGGTGAAAAAATCACCATGCTCACCGCCTACGACGCGACCTTTGCCGCCGTGGCCGACGCTGCTGGCGTCGAGTGCATCCTGGTGGGCGACTCGCTGGGCATGGTTTGCCGCGGGCTGTCCAGCACCGTGGGCGTGAGCCTGGAGGACATGCGCTACCACCCCGAGTGCGTGTCCACCGGCGTTCGCCGTGTGCAGGGCACCGCCTGGATCATCGGTGACCTGCCCTTTGGCAGCTACCAGGAATCGAAAGAGCAAGCGCTGCGCAGCGCCACCGTGCTGATGCAGGCCGGCGCGCACATGGTCAAGCTCGAAGGCGGTGGCTGGACCACCGAAACCGTGCATTTCCTCGTCGAGCGCGGCATCCCGGTCTGCGCCCACCTGGGCCTGACACCGCAAACCGTGCACGCCCTGGGCGGCTACCGGGTGCAGGGCCGCGACGGCGACTCGGCGCGCGCGATGCAGGCCGAGGCCCTGGCGCTGCAAGACGCAGGGGCCACCATGATGGTGCTCGAGATGGTGCCCGCCGCGCTCTCGGCCCAGCTGACCGAGGCGATGCCGCGCTGCCACACCATCGGCATCGGCGCGGGCAAGGACACCGCCGGCCAGGTGCTGGTGATGCACGACATGCTGGGCGTCAACCTGGGCAAGAACCCGAAGTTCGTGCGCAACTTCATGCAAGGCCAGAGCAGCGTGCTGGGCGCCATGCAGGCCTATGTGAGCGCCGTCAAGGACGGCAGCTTCCCCGACAACCAAGTCCACGCCTGGTGATGCAAGTCGTACACAGCCTGGCCGAGTTGCGCGTCGCCTTGGCGGATGCACAGCGGCCCGCCTTCGTGCCCACCATGGGCAATCTGCACGAGGGCCACCTGCGCCTGGTGCGCGAGGCCACGCAGCGCGGCGACCGCACCGTGGCCAGCATCTTCGTCAACCGCCTGCAGTTCCTGCCGCACGAAGACTTCGACAGCTACCCGCGCACGCTCGAAGCCGATTGCGCCAAATTGCAGGCCGCCGGCTGCGACCTCGTCTTCGCCCCCAAGGAAAGCGAGCTCTACCCGGAGCCGCAAACCGTCAAGGTGCACGCCGACCCGAAGCTGGCCGACATCCTCGAGGGCGAGTTCCGCCCCGGCTTTTTCACCGGCGTGTCCACCGTGGTCATGAAGCTCTTCATGGCCGTCTTCGCCGGCAAGGCGCAAGGCGTGGCGGTGTTCGGCAAGAAGGACTACCAGCAGCTCATGGTGATCCGCCAGATGGTGCGCCAGTTCGCGCTGCCGATCGAGATCGTCGGCCTGGACACCTGCCGCGCCGAAGACGGCCTGGCCCTCAGCTCGCGCAATGGCTACCTGAGCGAGGCCGAGCGCGCCGAGGCGGTGCAGCTCTCGCTGGCGCTGCGCGCCCTCGGTCGTGACGCGCTGGCCGCCGCCGACGGCCTGGCCCGCCAGTTGCCCGCGCTCGAGGCCCGCGCCCTGGAAGGCCTGCGCCAGCGCGGCTGGCAGCCCGACTACCTGACGGTGCGCCGCCGCGACGACCTGCAAACGCCGCAGGCCGGCGATGCGCTCGTGGTGCTGGGCGCCGCGCGCCTGGGCAAGACGCGGCTGATCGACAACCTCGAAATTTAAAGGGCGCTGCGCGGCAGCTGGACCGCCGCACGCGCCAGCGCCTCGATGCGCGCCCAGTCACCCTGCGCCAGCGCATCGGCTGGCACCAACCAAGAACCGCCCACGCAGGCCACATTGGGCAGGCTCAAGAACTCGGCCGCGTTCAGGGCCGTGACGCCCCCCGTGGGGCAAAAGTGCACATCGAAAAACGGCCCCGTCCAGGCCTTGAGCATGGCCGGGCCACCGGCCTGCAGGGCCGGGAAAAACTTGAGCGCGGTGTACCCGTCTTCCTGCGCCAGCATGATCTCGCTGCCAGTGGCCACCCCGGGCAAGAGGGGCAGCCCTTGGTCGCGGCAGGCCTGGCCCACGGCGCGCGTGTAACCCGGGCTCACGGCGAAGCGCGCGCCCGCCTTCGCAGCGGCCGCCGCATCGGCGGCGCTGCGCACGGTGCCGGCGCCGACCACCGCCTCGGGCACCTCATGGGCGATCGCGGCCGTGCAGGCCAGGGCCTGCGGTGTGCGCAGCGTGACCTCGAGCATGCGGATGCCGCCGGCCACCAGGGCACGCGCCATGGGCACGGCGTGCGCCACATCGTTCAACACGATCACCGGGATCACGGGGGCATCCTGCATCACCTGCAGGGGCGTCAGTGTCACAGCCATGTGCACGCCCCTTGTTCGGCCGGGCGCGCGTGGCGCCGCAGGTTGGCGAACAGTTCACGGCCCAGGCCCACGCCGTTGGCGGCGCGCAAGCTCTCGGGCATGGGCAGCGCGGGCCGCGCCGCCCATTCGGCCTTGTCCACCAGCACCTGCAAGGTGCCGGCCACAGCGTCCAGACGGATCACATCACCGTCGCGCACCTGGGCCAGTGGGCCGCCCGCAGCGGCTTCGGGCGAGACGTGGATGGCCGCGGGCACCTGGCCCGAGGCCCCGCTCATGCGGCCATCGGTCACCAGGGCCACCTGAAAGCCCTGGCCTTGCAGCACCGACAGCGGCGGCGTGAGCTTGTGCAGCTCGGGCATGCCATTGGCTTGTGGGCCTTGCCAGCGCACCACGCAGACCACATCGCGCGCGAGCTCTCCGGCCTGGAATGCAGCCTGCAGCGCCTGCTGCGAATCGAACACACGGGCCGGCGCCTGCACCACATGGTGCTCTGGCGGCACGGCCGAGACTTTGATCACACCGCGCCCCAGGTTGCCCCGCAAAAGTTGCAGGCCACCGCTGGCGCTGAACGGGCGCGTGGCCGGCCGCAGCACGCCCTCGTCACCGCTGGCGCCGGTGTCTTGCCAGGCCACAGCAGCCCCTTGGCTGCGCGGCACACGCGTGTACTCGCGGATGCCCCCCGCGCGCACCGTCAGCACGTCCTCGTGCATCAGGCCCGCATCGAGCAGCTCTCGGATCACGAAGCCCGGACCGCCGGCGGCCTGGAACTGGTTCACATCGGCGCTGCCGTTGGGGTAGACGCGCGCCAGCAGCGGCACGGCTTCGGACAGGGCGGCAAAGTCGTCCCAGTCGATCACGATGCCGGCCGCACGCGCCACCGCCACCCAGTGGATCAGGTGGTTGGTCGAGCCCCCGGTGGCCAGCAAGGCCACCATGGCGTTGACGATGCACCGCTCATCCACCACATGGCCGATGGGCGCTGGCTTGGCCAGCACGGTGCGCACCGCTTCGCGCGTGAGCCGCTCGCGCAGGCCATCGCCGGGATGGATGAACGCCGTGCCCGGCACATGCAGGCCCATGGCTTCGAGCAGCATCTGGTTGCTGTTGGCGGTGCCATAAAACGTGCAGGTGCCCTCACCGTGGTAGGCGGCCGACTCGGCCGCCAGCAGTTCCTGTCGCCCGACCAGACCTTGCGCGGCCTGCTCGCGCACCTTGGCCTTGTCGCTGTTGGACAGGCCGCTGCCCATGGGACCGGCCGGCACGAAGACTGTGGGCAAATGGCCGAACTGCAGGGCGCCGATCAAGAGGCCGGGCACGATCTTGTCGCACACGCCCAGCATCAGCGCCGCATCGAACACATCGTGGCTGAGCGCAACCGCCGTGGCCATGGCGATCACATCGCGCGAGAACAGGCTCAGCTCCATGCCAGGCGTGCCCTGGGTCACGCCGTCGCACATGGCGGGCACACCCCCGGCCACCTGGGCGGTGGCGCCCAGCCGGCGGGCTTCGTCTTTGATGAGCTCGGGGTAGTGGCGCAGCGGTGCGTGCGCCGAAAGCACGTCGTTGTAGGCGTTGACGATGCCGATGTGCGGTGCGCGCGCCGCATGGACCGGGATCGCGCCCAGGCCACTGGCCTGGCGCTTGTCGCCCTCGGGCAGGGCCGCAAAGGCGTGGGCCAGGTTGGCGCAGCCCAGACGCTCGGCACCCGGCGCACGCTGGGCATAGGCCTGCACCTGGGCCAGGTAGGCGCTGCGCGTCGTTTGGCTGCGTGCGGTGATGCGGGCCGTCACATCGGCCACGCGGGGATGCAGGTTCATGGGCCGTCCTGGTGGGCAAGAAAAGACAACAAGCATGGTAGCGGCAAAGCCCGGGCGGCCATGCACCCTGGATGACGGACCGGCCATCAGAGCCGGCGCTTTGTGCGCCCCGCTAAACTGGGCCCATGAACATCGCCGACCTCCGCAAAAGCTACGAAAAAGCCGAACTGAACGAGCACGCCTCGCACGCCGACCCGCTGCAGCAGTTTGAGCAGTGGCTGCACGAAGCCCTCCAGGCCGAGCTGCCCGAGCCCAACGCCATGACGGTGGCCACCGTGGCCAGCGACCTGCGCCCGAGCACCCGCGTGGTGCTGATCAAGGGCTATGACGCACGCGGCATCGTCTGGTACACCAACTACAGCAGCCGCAAAGGCCAGGAACTCGCCGGCAACCCTTTTGCCGCGCTGCAGTTCCACTGGGTCGAACTCGAGCGCGTGGTCCGCATCGAGGGCCGGGTCGAGAAAGTCAGCGACGAAGAAAGCGACACCTACTTCCACAGCCGCCCGCTCGATTCGCGCATCGGCGCCTGGGCTTCGCCGCAAAGCCAGGTGATCGACAGCCGCACGGTGCTGGTCACCAACGCGGCCAAATACGGCGCGCAGTTCTTGCTGCAACCGCCACGCCCGCCGCACTGGGGCGGCTACCGCCTGGTGCCCGACCGTTGGGAATTCTGGCAAGGCCGCAAAAGCCGCCTGCACGACCGGCTGCGCTACCGCCTGGACCAGGGCCAGTGGGTGCGCGAACGCCTGGCCCCCTGATCAGCCCGGCAACAGGGGCAGCAAAGCCAGCACCGCGCTGATGCTCAGCAGCGCCACCGCGGTGGACACGGCCACCGCCGCGGTCACCAGTTCCTCTTCCTTGCGGTAACGCTGCGAAAACAAAAACACATTGGCGCCGATCGGCAGCGCCGCGGCCAGCACCATCACGCCCAGCGGCAGCCCGCGCAGCCCCAAGAGCCAGCCGACCGCGGCCATGAGCGCCGGGTGCACCACGGTCTTGACCAGCGACAGGCGCAAGGCCGTCTTCCAGTGCGCCCCCACCGGCGTCTGCGACAGGGTGACGCCCACCAGCACCAAGGCCAGTGGCCCAAACGCGTTGCCCAGCAGCACCAAGGGCTTGTCCACCACCGGGTGCAAGCCCCAGCCGGTGAACGAGTAGGCGATGCCCACCAGGATGGGCAAAGGCACCGGGTGGATGATGGCATTTTTCACCGCCGAGCCCACGGTGCGCCAGATGGCATGTCCATCGCCCGAGGCCTGGGCCTGCTCGCGCGCCACCTGCAATTCCAGCACCAGCGTGGCGGTGCTCAGCAAAATCAGGGCGTGCAGTGAGATCAGCGTGAACAGCAACACCTGGCCAGCTTCTCCATAGGCCAGGCCGACCAGGGGCACGCCGATCATCAGCGTGTTGCTGAAAATGCCCGCCAGCGCCATCACCGAGGCACGGCTGTTGCCGCCATGCAGCAAGAGCATGGCCAAAAACAGCGTTCCGGCCACCAGGAAGTACTGCATCACCGGGCGGAAATCGAGTTGCGAGACATCCGAGTTGGCCATGGTGCGAAACAGCAGGGCCTGCGTGAGCACCAGGAACACCAGGTTCGACAAATCGCGCACCGACTCGCCACGCACCAGGCCGGCGCGCCCCGCCACAAAGCCGATGAAGATGAGCAACACCACCGGCAGCAAGGCCGACAGCACGGGATGGTCCAGAGTCATGCGCGGATTATCCCGTCAGCCCCCGCCAGGCCAGCCCTCAAAACTGCCACTGCAGGCCCAGCTTGAGCGAGCGCCCCGGCAAAGGCACGCGCCCGGGCACGGTGCTGGTCAGCACCGAACTGGCGCTGTAGGCCAGCGCGTTGGCCGCGTTGTCCAGGCGCGCGAACCAATGCACGGTGCCCACATCCACTTTTTGGCGGTAGCTCAGGCTGGCATGCCACAGCGTGTAAGCGCCGGTCGTCACCGCATCCTTGGGCACGCGGCGCTGGGCGCCGGCATGTTCGAACCCCAGCTGCGCGCGCCAGGCGTCCAGCGCGTACACGGCACTCGCGCCCACGCGCCAGGGCGCGATGCGCGGCAGCGGCTCGCCACTGCCGAGGTTGTCGGCCTGCACCTGGTCGGCGCGCCAGCGCAGATCGAGCGCGCCCTGGCCTTGCCAGACGCGCGAGCGGCCGCTGGCCTCAAAACCGCGCAGGCGTGCCCGCACCCCCTCGTAGGCGTACTCGGGCAAAGCGTCGGGCCCCAGCGTGCGGCCCGTGGCCATGAGGCCGATGAAGTTGGAAAAACGGCTGTCGTAAACGCTGAACTTCAGCGCATGCCGCGCGTCCTGGCGCTCCAGGCCCAACTCGACGTGGCCCGACTTCTCCAGGCCCAGCTGGGCGTTGCCGGTCTCCCAGGTCTGCGTGGCGACGTGCGGGCCCTGGGCAAACAGCTCGGCCTCGCTGGGCGCGCGCTCGCTGTGCGCCACCTGGCCTGTGGCCTGCCAGGCCCCCGCCAGCCGAATGTGCCCCGCCAACGAGAGGCTGCGCGGGCCGAAGCGGCGCTCGCCGGGCGCAAAGCCGCTGGCCACCGGGCTGCCGTCCGAGCGCTGCGTCACCTGTTCCCAACGCGCACCGGCCTGCAGCTGGCCCCAAGTGGTGCGCCATTCCTCCAGTGCAAACAGCGCCTGGCTCTGGCTGCGCGTGTGGGGCATGAACACCTTGTCCGCTTCGCCATCGGCCTGCAGGCGGTTGCTGTCCCATTGCCACCCCAGCACGCCCTCGAGCGGGCCGATCGCGCGGTGACGGGCCTGCAGGCGCAGGTCCTGGCCGCGCTTGGCAAAGGTGGTGCCGGCCACCCCGGCCTCGTATTCGGTGTGGCCATAGTCGGTGCTGCCGGCCTGCAGCTTCAGGCTTTGCCAGCCGGCGGCGGGCGCGCGCCACTCGCCCTCGAAAGCCAGCCGGTCCGAGCGCATGCCGATGCGCGCGTCGTCCTCGGCCACGGTGCCGTAGTGGCTGCGCAGCGTGCTGGCAGAGAGGCCCAGGCGAGCGCCGTCGCCAAAGTGGCTCCAGCCCACCGCACCCCCGCGCGCTTGGGCGCCCGAGTTCGGGATGCGGCCCAGCGCGTTGGGCACGCGCACGTCCTCGCTGCGCCGCTCAAACGCGTCCACATGCCAGGCCTGCTGGCCATTGCCCCCCTCGAGCAAGGCGGCTGTGGCGCTTTCGCGGTTGCCGCTGGCGCCTTGCAGCTGCACCCGCCCCTGCAGCGCCGTGATCGCCTCGCGCGGGATGCGGTTGTCCAGCACATTGACCACGCCGCCCAAGGCGCTGCCACCATAGAGCAAAGCGGCCGGGCCGCGCAGCACCTCGATGCGGTCGGCGCTCAGCACATCGGTGGGCACCGCGTGGTCGTAACTGAGGGCGGAGACGTCCTGGCTGGCGCCGCTGTTGCTCAACAGGCGCACGCGCTCGCCGTCGAGTCCGCGCACGATGGGCCGGCTGGCCTGGGGACCGAAATAGGTGCTGCTCATGCCCGGCAGGCTGTCCAGGGTTTCGCCCAGGGAAGCCTGGCCTTGCTCGCGCAATTGCGCGCCCGAGAGGCTGTCGGCACGGGCGGTGATCGCTTCGCGGCCCAGCGGGTTGCCGGTGATGATGATTTCGCTGGCGGACTGCGCCAGCACGGGTGCGGCCGCCAGGCCGCAGGCCACAGCCAGCAGGCTGCGGCGAAAGACAACAGAAGACATCAAGCCCTCGCTCAACAAACGCACGAAACGGCCTGCGCGTTCTGCCGCACGGGCCCCAGGGTGGTTGCTCAGCGGCTAAGGGGTGGGCCACGGGCCTCGAAAACAGCGGTATCCAGCGCCACCGCGACCCAGCGCGGCGCCTGCGCAGGGGCTGGGGGCTCGGCATGGGCCAACGCCTGCGGCGCTGCCCTGGCCAAGCCACCGCCCAGGCTGAGCTGGTCCAGCAGCTGGCACAGGCCGCTGCCGTGCTCATCGCCCCAGGCGGGCGCATCGGCTTTCGCGCTCGCGCTGCTGAATGCGGGCGCCCCCAGGTGCAGCACCCGGTGCACCTGGCCCCAGCCGATCCACAGCTGCCACGCCAGCACCAGGGCGATGGCCCAGGGCCAGTGGCGGCGGTGCAAGGCGGTGGGTTTCACGGTGGGGTGCAGGGGGTTCAGCGGGACAAGCGCGCGAAGGTCTGACGGAACTTGGCCACCTTGGGGGCGGCCACCGCCAGGCAATAGCCCTGGTCGGGGTTGCGCGCGAAGAAGTCCTGATGGTAATCCTCGGCCGCGTGGTAGTTGGTGAGCGGACGCACTTCGGTCACGATCGGCCGGCCATACACGCCCTCGCGGGTGAGCGCATCGATCAGCGCGTGCGCTTGGGCTTCTTGCTCGGGCGTGGTGAAGTAGATGCCGCTGCGGTACTGCGTGCCCACGTCGTGGCCCTGGCGGTTGGGCGTGGTCGGGTCGTGGATCAGAAAGAAGATTTCCAGCAATTCGCGCGTGCTCACCTGCGCCGGGTCGTAGACCAGCTTGACCACCTCGTTGTGGCCGGTGGTGCCGGTGCACACCAGCTCGTAATTGGGCTGGGGGGCATGGCCATTGCTGTAACCCGACTCGACGTCGAGCACGCCTTTGACCTCGACGTAGACCGCCTCGGTGCACCAAAAGCAGCCGCCGCCAAGCACCAGGGTTTGCGCAGAAGGGTGAGCGGTGTCCATGGGCGGATTATCCCGCCCTGCCCAGGTCGGCGCGCAGCGCGGCCACAAAGTCCTGCAGCGCCGCCTGGTCACGCCCGCTGCGCCAAAGACAGCGGGTGTCGTAGCGCAGGTCTTGGCCCGCCAGCGGCACGAAGACCGCGCCGGCCAGTGCCGACTGGGCCAGCGCCTGCGGCACCAGGGCCACACCCTGCCCTTGCGCGACCAGCGCGACCACGCTGAGCCAATGGCGCAGCTCGTGCACCGTGGGCGGCAACCAGCCGGCCTGCTCGCAGGCCATGAGGATGCGCTCGTGGTAGTCGGGCGAGACGGTGCGCGAGACCACCACCAAGGCCTCGTCCTGCAAATCGCCCAGACCGATGCGCTGGCGCCGCGCCCGCGCGTGCCCCGCCGGCAAACAAGCCACCAGCGGCTGGCTGGCCACCAGCCAGTGCTCGAAACCCACCGGCACGCGCGGCGTGTGCACAAAGCCCAGGTCGAGCCGGTCCCGCACCAACTCCGACAGCTGCTCGCTCGAGCTGAGCTCGCGCAGCACCAGCTTGAGCCGCGGGTGCCCGGCCTGAAAGCGCTGCAGCATCTGCGGCAACCCGCAATAGAGCATGGCGCCCGAGAAACCGATGTGCAGCTCGCCTGCCTGGCCCTGGGCCACCTCGCGCGCTTCGCGCATGGCGGCGCCGGCCTGTTCCAGCAAGGCGCGCGCCGCCGGCACAAAGGCCTGACCGGCGGCAGTCAGCTGCACGCCGCGGCTGTTGCGGGTGAAGAGCTGGGCGCCGACCGAGGCCTCGAGCTGCTGGATGTTGAGCGAGAGCGGCGGCTGCGAGATCGACAGGCGTTGGGCCGCGCGGCCGAAGTGCAGCTCCTCGGACAGGGCCAGGAAGTAACGCAGGTGACGGAATTCCATGAATTTGAAATTTATATTGATGAATCCATAATCAATATTAGACAGATATTCATGGCCGACGCACAATCGGACGCGAATTTTTTGATGGAGAACCCTTCATGGCCACGAGCAAAAACACCTTCAGCTGGGAAGACCCCTTTCACCTGAGCGCGCAACTGACCGAGGACGAGCGCCAGGTCAGCGAAGCCGCACGCGCCTACTGCCAGGAAAAACTGCTGCCGCGCGTGAAAGACGCCTTCCTGAACGAGACCACCGACGTGTCCATCTTCCGTGAGATGGGCGAGCTCGGCCTGCTGGGCCCGACGATCCCCGAGCAGTACGGCGGCGCTGGCCTGAACTACGTCTGCTACGGCCTGGTGGCGCGCGAAGTCGAGCGCGTGGACAGCGGCTACCGCTCGATGATGAGCGTGCAGTCCTCGCTGGTGATGGTGCCGATCAACGACTTCGGCACCGAAGCGCAGAAACAGAAATACCTGCCCAAGCTGGCCACCGGCGAATGGATCGGTTGCTTTGGCCTGACCGAACCCAACCACGGCTCTGACCCGGGCAGCATGATCACCCGCGCCAAAAAGGTCGACGGCGGCTACCGCCTGACGGGCGCCAAGATGTGGATCACCAACGCGCCGATCGCCGACGTGTTCGTGGTCTGGGCCAAGGACGACGGCGGCCAGATCCGTGGCTTCATTTTGGAAAAAGGCTGGAAAGGCCTGTCGGCACCCGCCGTGCATGGCAAGGTGGGCTTGCGCGCCTCGATCACCGGCGAGATCGTGATGGACGAGGTGTTCTGCCCCGAAGAAAACGCCTTCCCCGACGTGCGTGGCCTCAAAGGCCCCTTCACCTGCCTGAACAGCGCGCGCTACGGCATCGCCTGGGGTGCGCTGGGTGCGGCCGAGGACTGCTACTTCCGCGCCCGCCAGTACGTGATGGACCGCCAGCAGTTCGGCCGCCCGCTGGCCGCCAACCAGCTGATCCAGAAGAAGCTGGCCGACATGCTGACCGAGATCAGCCTGGGCCTGCAGGGCTGCCTGCGCCTGGGCCGCATGAAGGACGAGGGCACGGCCGCGGTCGAGATCACCTCCATCCTCAAGCGCAACAGCTGCGGCAAGGCCCTGGACATCGCCCGCATGGCGCGCGACATGATGGGCGGCAACGGCATCAGCGCCGAATACGGCGTGGCGCGTCACCTGGTGAACCTCGAGGTGGTCAACACCTACGAAGGCACGCACGATGTGCATGCCCTGATCCTGGGCCGCGCGATCACCGGCATCGCCGCCTTCGCGAACTGAGCGCTGTGCACTGGCGCGGTGTCCCCACCGCGCCAGGGAGCGGCCCGATCCGGTTTACAGTGGCGGCCGCTTCATCCAACCCACCCGAGGTCCGCCATGTTCCGTACCGCCATCGCCGGCAGTCTGCCCAAACCCGCCTGGCTCGCTGAAACCCACAAACTCTGGCCCCAGTGGCAAGCCGACGGCGACGCGCTGCTGCGCGCCAAGGCCGACGCGACGCTGCTGTGGGTCAAGCTGCAGGAAGACGCCGGCCTGGAAGTGATCGGCGACGGCGAGCAGGCACGCCAGCATTTCGTGCACGGCTTCCTCGAACAGGTCGAGGGCATCGACTTTCAAAACAAGGTCAAGATGGGCATCCGCAACAACCGCTACGACGCGATGGTGCCCCAGGTGGTGGCGCCGCTGCGCCTGAAGGGCCGCGTGCACGCCTTTGAAGCCCAGCTCACGCGCGCCCACACCAAGAAGAAGGTCAAGTTCACCCTGCCCGGCCCCATGACCATCGTCGACACCGTGGCCGACCGCTTTTACGGTGACAAGGTCAAGATGGCGATGGCCTTTGCCGAGCTGCTCAACCAGGAAGCGCTGGCCCTGCAGGCCGATGGCGTGGACATCGTGCAGTTCGACGAGCCGGCCTTCAACGTCTACATGGAAGAAGCCGCCGACTGGGGCGTGAAGGCGCTCGAGCGCGCGGCCCAGGGCCTGACTTGCACCACCGCCGTGCACATCTGCTACGGCTACGGCATCCAGGCCAACATCGACTGGAAAAACTCGCTGGGCCACGAATGGCGCCAGTACGAGAAGGTGTTCCCCGCGCTGGCCAAGAGCAGCATCGACCAGGTCAGCCTGGAGTGCTTCCACTCGCACGTGCCGCCCGACCTGATGAAGTTGCTCGAAGGCAAGGACGTGATGGTCGGCGTGATCGACGTGGCCAGCGACGTGGTCGAAACGCCCGAACAGGTGGCCGACACGATTGGCCTGGCCCTGCAGTTTGTGCCCAAGCAACACCTGATCGCCTGCACCAACTGCGGCCTGGCGCCGATGGACCGCGCGGTGGCCGAGGCCAAGCTCAAGGCTTTGGCCGAGGGCGCCAAGCTCGCCGCCAAACGTTACGGCTGAACCAGGGCCGAGCCCCTGCGCGGTCTGCCGCACAAAGCGGTGCCCCCCCTTGCACGGGCTTCACACAACTTCACTCGGGCGCGCTTGACCGGGGAGGCTGTGGCACACTACATTTACTAACCTAACGGTCAGTAAATGAACGCCATCGATCTCCCCCCCACCCACAAGCGCGAAAGGCGCAAAGAAGCCCGGCCCGGCGAACTGCTGGAGGCCGCGCTGGACTTGTTCGTCGAGAAAGGCTTTGCCGCCACACGCGTCGAGGAAGTCGCGGCGCGCGCGGGCGTGTCCAAGGGCACCCTGTTTCTGTACTTTCCGAGCAAGGAAGAGCTCTTCAAGGCCGTGGTGCGCGAGAACATCGTGCGCCAACAGACCCAGGGCGCCGAGGAGATCGCGCGCTTTGAGGGCAGCAGCGCCGAGCTGCTGGAGACCCTGATGCTCGAGTGGTGGCGCCGCTACGGCGCGACCAAGGCCGCGGGCATCTCCAAGCTGGTGATGAGCGAGGCCAGCAACTTCCCCGATCTGGCGCGATTTTTCCAGCAAGAGGTGGTCGAACCGGGCCACGCCATGGTGCACGCGGTGCTGCAACGCGGCATGGACCGCGGCGAATTCCGCGCCCTCGACATGGGCCTGACCCTCCATTCGGTGCTGGCCCCGCTGTTGTTTCTGGTGACCTGGAAACACTCGATGGCGCCCTGCTGCCCTGCAGAGCCGATCGATCCCGAAACCTTCATCCGCCACCACGCCGATTTGCTGGTGCGCGGTCTGTCTGTCTGAACCGTTCATGAAAAAGTCGACCCTTTGGATCTTGGGTGGTGTGGCCGCCGCGGTGCTGGTCATCGGCGGGCTGCGGCTGCTGCCGTCGCGCCCGGCCACGCCAGCGCCCGCCACACCGACGGCCACCACCGCACTGGAGCTGGCCCCCAGCGATGTCTACACCGCGCGCAGCGAGACGCTGACGGTTGGCCTGCCGGTCTCGGGCACGCTCAAGGCCACGCAGACCGCGCTGGTCAAGGCCCGCGTGGCGGGCGAGCTGATGGACCTG
>JBDLTR010000051.1:0-12061 GCA_039805705.1 Pseudomonadota bacterium | reverse complement strand
TCTGAACTGATGTGGGCTGGTTGCGGTATGCCGGACCTCACTGGGGGTGTGTGGTGAACTGGCAAATGCGTGTGGTGGTGGGTCTGGGCCTGTGTGGGGCCTTGTGGGTGCAGGCACAGGACGCGGATTCGGCGGCTGCTGTGCTGCCTTACCGATGGGCGTTGTCGGGCGGTGTGTCGCACACCGCCTCGGGGGCGTCCAGCGCGAACGAAAACAGCCTTTCCTTGCGCCACTACACGCCGCTGGGCTCGATCGCGGTGGAGCGCTTGGGGCTGCGCCGCTGGGGCGATGCCGACCAGGCCTGGGCGGTGGACGCATACCCTCGCCTGTGGCAAGGCGCTTACGCCAATGTGCGCTACCAGCGCTCGAACCAGGCCGATCTGTTTCCTTCGTCTTCCTGGCGCGCCGAGCTCTACCAGAACGTGGGCGGCGGCTGGGAACTGGCGGCCAGTCGGGACCACCTGGGCTTCAACTCGGCGGTCACCATCGACGGCGTGTCGGCCGGCAAATACTGGGGCAATTTTTTCGCACGCTGGCGCCACCAGCAGGTGCGCACCGACAGCTCCACAGGCCGCGGTGACCGGTTTTTTGTGCGCTATTACTACGAGGGCGATGCCGACCACTATGTGGAGGGCAATGTCTCGAGCGGGCGCAGCGATGACTTTGGCAGCGCGTTGTTGCAAAGCTCGCGCTCCGATTCACGCGGCGTGGCCTGGTACCACTTCGTGACGCGCGAATGGGGCTTCAAGCTCAGCGCCAGCCAGTCCAAAGACAGCAGTGGTTCGGGCTCGACGGCGCGCGATGTGTCGGCCAGCCTGACGCGCCGGTGGTGAGCTTGCCCGAGCGCGCAGCGGCCCAAGGCCTGAGCGCCTTGGCCCATTTGCTGGCCCCTTGGCCCGCCGTCTTGCTGGGCATGGTGCTGTTGGCGCTGGCGCAGCAGTGGACAGGGCAGGCCGCGGCCCCTGTGCTGGCGCAGCACCTGGCTGCGGATGCGCTCATGCTGGTGCGTGCGCTGCCGCTGTGGTGCGCGTTGACGCTGCCTTTGCTGTGGCTCTCGGTGCGCGCGCGCCGCTGGGCATTGGGCGCTCTGGGCAGCCTCTTGCTTTTGGTGCTGGCCGGGCTGGAGCTGTATTTCTCGGTGTCGGGTGTGCCGTTGGGGGCCGATGTGCTGGCCTATTCCTGGGCCGAGATCCGCACCACCGTGGCCGGGGCGAATGTGCGCCCGCCCATGCCGTGGTGGCTGGCCTTGGTGCTGGGCTGGCTGGCCGTGTGGACCAGCGTGGCCTGGCTGGTGCGGCGCGATCGCACGCTGTGCAGTGCCCCCGCGGCGGTCGTGCTGCTGGGCTTGTGTGTCGTGCTCTCGCTGGCCTTGCCCACACGGCTCGAAGGGGCCAGCCCGCAAGCGGACAACAAGCTGGTGTTTTGGGTGGGCGATGTGCTGGCCGGGTCCACGCAGGCGCCGGTGGTGGCCTCGGGGCCATACCCGTTTGAGCGCGATGAGCGCACGCCAGACACCTTGGGCCCGCTCTTGAACCTGGACGCCAAGACCCCGCCGCACCTGCTGTTCATCGTGGTCGAAGGCCTGGGGCGCAGTTTTTCGGGGCCGGGGGCGCGCTTGGGCAGCTTCACGCCGTTTCTGGACGAGCTGGCCAACACGTCGCTGTATTGGACCAACTTTGTGGCCACGCAAGGGCGCACCTTTGCGGTCTTGCCCAGTGTGCTCGGCTCTTTGCCTTTTGGGCCGTATGGCGAGCGAACGATCGCGCACGACAACCTGCTGAGCTTGCTGCAAGGCCAGGGCTACAGCCTGCGCTACTTCAGCGGTTCCAACCTGGCGTTTGACCACCAAGGCGATTTTTTGGCGGCCAGCGGCGTGCAGCGTTTTTGGAGCGAGCGTGACTTCACGCCGCCTGCGCGCAAGGTGAGCGAATGGGGGTATGCCGATGGCGACCTGATGACGGCGGTGGCCCACAGCGCGGCGCCGACCACCCCCTCGGTGACGGTGGTGCAAACCATGAGCATGCACACCCCGTTTGCGGTGCCCCAGCCCGAGCGCTGGCAACAGGCGGTGGACGCGCGGCTCGATGCGCTGGGGTTGCGCGGCGCAGCGCGTGAAGCGGTGCTGCGGCACAAAGACATTTACGCCAGCATCCTCTACACCGACGACGCGCTGCGCGGCTTGTTCGCGCGCCTGTCGCAGCAGCCGCAATGGCGCAACACCGTGGTGCTGATCACGGGGGACCACCGCTTGCCCGAGATCGAGATGGCCAGCCGCATCGAGCGCTACCACGTGCCCTTGATCGTGGCCTCACCCATGTTGCGTCAGCCCTTGCGCATCCAGTCCTTGTCCTCGCACTTTGACATTGCGCCTTCGCTCTTGGCCATGCTGTCGCACCGCTACGCCATGCCCATGCCAACGCGCGTGCACTGGATGGGCACCGGGCTCGATGTGCACACCGGCTGGCGCAACGTGCACAGCCTGCCGCTCAAGCAGACCAAGACCGAACTGAGCGACTACATCTCGGGCGAGTACTACCTGGCCCAAGACCGTTTGTTCAACCTGCAAGACGGGTTGCTGACTTCGCCCGAAGACCACGCCGAGATCGCCCAGGCCTTGAGGGCCGAGTTCGCCGCCGTGCGCGCGGGCCTGACTTCTTTGGCGCAGGGTGGCCCCTTGGTGGACGAGGCCCGGCGCGGCCAGCGCGCGGTGTATGCCGACGCGGGGCGCACGCTGGCACCGCTGCGCCCGGCGCGGCAGATCGAAGGTGTGGTGGTCTCTGGCGCTCATGGGCAGTTCGTCCAAGGCGGGCGCCTGACAGCGCAAGGCGTGTTCAGCATGCAGGGCCCGCAAGACTCGCCGGTGTTCGTTCCCTTGCTGGTCCTCAGCGACGCCCAGGGCCAGCAACTGGCCGAGTTTTCTGGCCAGGCCTTGCGGCTCAAAGCGGGCGAGTCGCAAACGTTGTCGCTGGGTATGCCGGTGGCCGATGTGCCGTCGGGCACGTATTTTCTGTCGCTGATCGTCTCGCACCCGCAGACAGGGCGCTCGATTGGCAAGGGGCAATACCATGTGCCGGTGCTGCGCTGAGTGGCTGCGGGCCGGCTTGGCCCTGCTGCTGTGGGTCTGGATGCTGCCCAGCCAGGCGGGCATGGCGCTGTGGATGTGGGAAGAAGACGCCTACGCCTTGCTGGAAAGCCCCAGCCGCGCGCAAGACGCGATCGCTTTCATGCGGCGCCAGGACATCGACACGGTCTACCTGTACGCCGACGCGCACGATGGTCGCAACCTGCTGGTGCAGCAGCCTGCGCTGTATGGGCGCCTGATCGCGCAGCTGCACCGCCAGGGCATCCAGGTGCATGCGCTGCTGGGCTCCTGGCCGCTGCACACCGAACGCTACATCTTGCCCGAGCAGCGGCCGCAAGCCCTGGCCATGGTGCAGCGCGTGCTTGACTACAACCAGGCCGCTACAACGGCCGAGCGTTTTGACGGCATCAACCTCGACATCGAACCGCATGTGCTGGACGACTGGTCGGCGCGGCGTGAAGAGTATTTGCAGCTGTTTGTGCAGCTGAGCGAGGCGTGGATGGCGCTCAAGCGCCAGGCCCAGCCCAGCTTGCAAATCGGGCCGGCCATCGCGTTTTGGCTCGATGGCATCCCCATCTGGCACCGGGGCCAGCGCAAACCCGCGAGCGAGCACCTGCAAGACATTTACGACCATGTGGTGCTGATGGATTACAGAGACCACGCGCACGGGCCCGATGGCATCTTGAGCCACGCCCGCGATGAACTTGACTACGGCCGCAAGATCGGCAAGCGGGTGCTGTTGGGCGTGGAGACCTCACCCAACGAAATCCGCAAACTGAGCTTTCACCACAAAACGCCTGCGCAGATGGCGCATGAGCTGGGCCTGGTGCGCCAGGCGCTGGCCGATGAGCCGGCATTTGGCGGCTTTGTGGTGCACCACTACGGCAGTTACCGCCGTTGGTTGGGCCAATGACGTGATGGGCTGCAGGCCTGAGGAGATGCGCTGGTGATGACCGAGAAAACTGCTTGCATCCTCGTCGTGGAAGACGACGCTTTCATGGCCGAGCTGTTGCGCTTCATGTTCGAGCGGGCGCAGATGCGGGTGAAAGTGCTGGCCGATGGCCGCGCCGCTTTGGACCAGCTGGCGCAGGCCCCCGATGTGGACGCAGTCGTGCTGGACTGGATGCTGCCGCAGGTCAGTGGCCTGGACGTGTTGCTGCGCTTGCGTGCGCTGCCGGCTTGGGCCAAGGTGCCGGTCTTGGTGCTCAGCGCGCAAGACGCGGGGACCGAGGTGGCCCGTGCCCTGGAGGCCGGCGCCAACGACCACGTGACCAAGCCCTTTGACCCCCAGGTGTTGATGGCGCGCCTGCGCCGCCTGCTGCCCGCAGCGACTTCGGGAGCCGACCATGCGCTTTGAGCCCGATGTGCCGCTGGCGCTGGCCTGGGCCTTGGCGTGGGGCACCTTGGCGCTGGTCGCTGGGATGGTGCTGGCGCTGTTGGTCTTGCGCTGGATGCGCTGGCGCGATGCGCCGCGACGTGCCGCTTTCGAGGCGCTGTGGCGCCCCTTGCTCATGCGCTGCGCGCTCGGCGAGGCCATGCACAGCCCCTGGCCCACGCTGGCGCGCCGCCGACGCTGGTCCTGGTTGCAGCTGTGGTTGCATTTGCAGATGTCGCTGCAAGGCCCCAGCCGCCAGCACCTGGCCACGTTGGGTCGGACCATGGGCGTGGCCGAGCTGGCCCTGGCGCGGCTTGCCAGCAGCCACCAGTCCGAGCGCCTGGTGGGCATGCTGGCCCTGGGTTTTCTGCAAGACAAATCGCACGCGCCGGTGCTGCAACAGGCCCTGGCGCAAGGCCGCAACCCGGTGGTGGTGTACGCGGCGCGCGCTTTGCTGGAGACCGACGAAGCCCAGCATGCGCCTGCGGTGGTGCAGGCTTTGTTGGCCTGCCCGGGCTTGGACATGTCGCTCGCCTCGGTCATGCTCAAGCCGTTTCGCAGCGCTTTGCAGGCCGCGATGATGGCCGCCTGGCCGCTGGCGGGGAGCGAAGGTCGTTTGCCCTGGCTGCGCTTGGCGCGGGCTTTGCAATTGCAATTGCCACAGGCCTTGCTGGCGCCTTGCCTGGCGCCCGGGCAAGACGCGGAGTTGTTGATGGCGGCGCTGCGCCTGGTGCAGGGCGAGCAGGGCACGCAGCCGGTGGTGGCGCTGGCCCAGCATGCCGATTGGCGGGTGCGGGCGCAGGCCGCGCGTGTGCTGGCCGAGATCGGCGCGCGCGCCGAAGTGCCGCTGCTGGTGGCCATGACGGCCGACGCCCAGTGGTGGGTGCGCTACCGCGCCGCGCAGGCCTTGTTGCGGCTGCCTGGTGTCAGCCAGGTGCAGGCCTTGCAAGCTGTGCACGCTGGTGGCGACCGCTACGCGCTGAGCATGCTGCAAGCGGTGATGGCCGAGGGCGGGAGGGCCGCTTGATGGCGCAGACCGTGACCTGGCTGATGGTGGCCTACTTCTTGGCCATCCATGGTGTGTACCTGATGCTCAGCCTGCTGGCCGCGCGCGGGCTGTACCGCAACCAGCGCTACCGCGAGATCGAAGCCTTGCCGCTGTCGCACTCGCTGTTGACGCCGCCCATCAGCGTGCTGGTGCCGGCCTACAACGAAGAACTGACGATCGAGGCCACCGTGCATTCGCTGCTGCAGCTGAGCTATGCCGAATTCGAGGTGATCGTGATCAACGATGGCTCCAAGGACGCGACGCTGCAGGTGCTGATCGAGCGCTTTGCCTTGCTGCCTTACCCCGAGGCTTACCGGGTGCAGATTGGCACGCAAGAGGTGCTGGGCATCTACCGCTCCACGCGCCACCCGAATTTGCGCGTGATCGACAAGCGCAATGGGGGCAAGGCCGATTCTCTGAACGCGGGCATCAACCTCTCGCGCTACCCGCTGTTTTGCGGGGTTGATGCCGACTCGATTTTGCAGCGCGACAGCCTGCAAAAAGTGGTCAAGCCGTTTTTGAGATCGCCCGACATGGTGGCCACGGGTGGCACCATCCGCGCAGCCAATGGCTGCGATGTGCGCGGCGGCGATTTGCACCGCGTCGATTTGCCGCGCAACCCCTGGGCGCTGTTTCAGGTGATGGAGTATTTGCGGGCCTTTTTGTTTGGCCGGCTCGGGTGGTCCAGCGTGAACGCGATGCTCATCATCTCGGGCGCCTTCGGCCTGTTTCGCAAGCAGACGGTGATCGAGGTGGGCGGCTACAAAACGCACACCATTGGCGAGGACATGGAACTCGTGGTGCGCATACACCACCAGATGCGCGAGCGGGGGCAAGCGTACCGCATCGAATTTGTGCCGGACCCCGTGTGCTGGACCGAGGTGCCCGAGGATCGGCAGACCCTGCGCAACCAGCGCATCCGCTGGCAGCGCGGCTTGTCGGAGAGCCTGAATGCCCATTGGGGTCTGATGTTCTCGCGCCGTGGCGGTTGGCCCGGTTGGGTGGCTTTCCCCTACATGGTGTTGTTCGAATGGCTGGGCCCGGTGGTGGAGCTGCTGGGCTACGGCTGGACCACTTATGCCTGGTGGGCAGGCTTCATTTCGTGGACGGCGTTTTTTGTCTTCTTGCTGGTGTCACTGGGGCTGGGCATTTTGCTGAGCGTGGCGGGGGTCCTGCTGGAACAGCTGTCCTTCCAGATGTATCCCCAGGTCGGCCAGATGTTCCGCTTGGTGTTGGTGGCCGTGGCCGAAAACCTGGGCTACCGCCAACTCAACGCCTGGTGGCGCATCGTGGGCCTGTACCGCTGGGCCACCCAAAAAGAAGGCGGTTGGGGCACCATGAAGCGCAAAGGCAACTGGCAGGCCTCGCCCTGAGCAAGCTCGGGGACCTGCATCGTCAGCCACGAGCGCTTGTGCCTTGTCATCCTTGGACGCTCGTGATTTGTCATCCTCGGGCGCTTGTGATTAGTCATCCTCGGGCGCTTGTGATTAGTCATCCTCGGGCTTGACCCGAGGATCCATGGATTGCCCGGTCAAGCCGGGCAATGACAGCGGGTGGTGCAAGCGCTCGCCATCCCGGGACGTTCTGGCCTTGCGATCCTCGAACGCTTGTCGCTTGTCATCCTCGCAAGCTTCTGTTTTGTCATGCTCGGACGCTTGTGATCAGTCATCCTCGCAAGCTTCTGCTTTGTCATCCTCGGGCTTGACCCGAGGATCCATGAGGCACCCAGCCACCCCCAGCTGCTCAGCTGCTGAGCGATTCCAGGGTCGAGACACGGTTGCGGCCGGCTTTTTTGGCTTCGTACATGGCCTGGTCGGCGCGCTGTTGGATGGCGTGCATCGATTGCGCGCCGGGGCTGCGCGAGGCCACACCGATGCTGGCCGTGATGGTGAGGGTTTGGCCGCCGATGTCGGGGTGGCATTGCTGTACCGCCAGACGCAGGTTCTCGGCCACTTGCAGGGCGCCCGCCAGTGCGGTGTCGGGCAGCATGATCGAAAATTCCTCGCCACCAATGCGGCCCAGCAAGTCCGAGCGGCGCAGGTGCTCACCCAGTGTGCGGGCGACCACGCGCAGCACCTCGTCGCCGGCGGCGTGGCCATGGGTGTCGTTGATGGTCTTGAAATGGTCCAGGTCGACGAAGAGCACCGAAAACGGCTGCTGGCTGCGTTGGCTCTGCAGGATCTGCTGCTCGCAAGCGGCGTAGTAGGCACGGGCGTTGAGCACCTGGGTCAGGGGATCGTGGCTGGCCATGTCTTGCAGCCGTTCGTTGTAGTCGCGCATGCGGTGAAAGTACGACAAGGTGCGGCCCACATAGGTGTGGAAGAAGATGCCCAGGTACAGCAGGCACAGCAGCGCGGTGGCCATGGCGTTGGGTGAATAAGGACGCTCCAGGTGAGCGTTGCCCAAGGCCAGGCCGAGCATGGTGCCCAGCGTGATGATCCAGCCATTGCGGCGGCCCAGCAAGATGAAAACACCCGGCACGTTGGTGAAGAACCAGAGCAGACGCAGCTCGTCGACCGAGACATAGAGCAGGGACGAGGTTGATTCCCACAGGCTGAGCAGTTCGTAGAGCCAGGCCACTGGCAAGAAGCGTTCGGGATGCTCGCGCAGCACCAGCCAAAGCACGGCGGAGCCCACGGTGAAGATCACCATCGAGCTCAGGTGGTTGGGGTGGATCAGGTTGACCGCGCTGAGCGTGCCCAGGATGAACAGGCCCGTCACCGCAGCGGCCGAAGCCATCAGCACGATCACCAGCTTGTAGCGAAATTCCTGGTCTTCCTCGCGGGCGGCAAAGCGCACGCGGCCAAACAGCAAACGCATCAGGGCTTTGTAAAGGCCCAGCCAGGACAGGGTGGGGGGGACAGACACAGGCGCTCCTTGTAGCCAGTGGGCGTGCGGTGGACGATAGCGCTTATCATATTTAGCAAATTGATTGTTTTCACTGCTTCAATCCAAAAATGGCCGATTCCAACGAGAGCGATCCCGCGATCCGACTGAGCGACATGGATTTGCGCATTGGCCAGACCGTGCAAATCATCACCCAGGGTCTGCACCCCAATAAGCACTACACGCGGCTGATCGGTTATGTGGATCCGGAGTTTGTGATGCTGCGGGTGCCCTTTGAAAACGGTTGGGCGGTGCCGCTGGAGGCCGGACAGGGCCTGGATGTGCGGGTGTTTTGCGGGGTGTCGCTCTACGACTTTGAATGCCGGCTGGAGACCTTGTTGTTGCACCCACGCAACTACATGCTGCTCAGCTGCCCCACCCAGATTCGCCAGACGCGTTTGCGCTCGCACGAGCGCGCGCCCTGCGCTTTGCCGGTGCAGGTGCTGCAATCGCCTCAGGGGCCGGCTGCGGAGGGCTTTCGCTTTCAGGACCTCAGCGGCAGCGGTGCAGCCTTGGTGGGGCCGACAGCCTTGGGCACGCCTGGTCAAGGCATCGCGCTGGCGCTGGATTTTGAGCTGTCGGCCACAGGTTCACACGAGCGTGTGGTGTTTGCGGCCGAGATCCAGTCGGTACAGGCTTTGCGCGATGCGGCCGGCCAGACCACGGGGCAGCTCCATGGCGTCCGATTTGCGCAGACCGATCCGCGCGTTTTGTTGTTGGTCAGCGAGCTGCTCAAGCCTGGCAAGCGCTGAGCGGGCGCCGCGCGATCAAGGCTGGAAGTTATCGCTCAGGGCCATGAGCTCGCTCAGGGCCTGAGGGCGACCGAGCAGGTAGCCTTGGGCGCCCCGGCAGCCCAGCTGCATGAGCTGCTGCAGTTGTTCGGCCCTCTCCACCCCTTCCACCACCAGCGTGCGCGAAAACGACTGGGCCAGCTGGGCCATGGCCTGCACAATGGCCTGCACCATGGGGTTGTCCAAGGCTTGTACAAAGCTGCGGTCGAGCTTGATCTTGTCGAAGGGCAGGGTGTGCAGACGCGCCAGGCTCGATTGGCCGGTGCCAAAGTCATCGATCGCCACCGTCAGGCCCAGTGCCTGCAGCGCTTGCAGGTGCTGGCGCACGGTGGGCACGTCGTGGTGAAAGACCGATTCGGTCACCTCCACTTCCAGATGCTGACCAAAAGCCGGATTGGCCTCTTGGATGGCCGCTTGCACGCGCCTGGAAAAATCACTGCCCGCCAGTTCGACCCCTGAAACATTCACCGCGACGCGTGCCTGGGGCCAGCGCGACAGCACGGTGGGCAGGTCGGTCAACACCTGCTGCAGCATGTATTGGCCCAGACGCGCGACGAGACCACGCGCTTCGGCCACTGCGATGAATTCGTCGGGAGCCACGCTACCCAGCTCTTCGTCGTGCCAGCGGCACAGGGCCTCGAGCGAGGCCAGCTGCCAGGTGCTCAGGTCAACTTCAGGCTGGTACACCACTTGCAGACCCCCGTGCGAGAGCGCATGCGCCAACCGCTGGGCCACGCGCCAATGGCGGGCTTCGGCGCGCGTGGGGTCAAATTCGGGAGAGTTATTCATGGTGCTTGAGTTGCTGAGGATACCAGCCAAGATGACGGGTTCCCATGGATCCTCGGGTCAAGCCCGAGGATGACAACCATGGGGCCCAAGGATGACAAATCCATGAGCCCGAGGGTGACGGCAAATGCCCCATGTGTTTGTCATGGTCCGGCTTGACCGGACCATCCATGGATCCTCGGGTCAAGCCCGAGGATGACAAATCTATGTGCCTGAGGGTGACGGCAAATGCCCCATGGGTTTGTCATGGTCCGGCTTGACCGGACCATCCATGCTTTGGCCACTCAGACGGCCAGCGCCTGCTGCGCTGCGACGCGGCCTTCGTCGGTGGGGATGACCCACACTTCGACCGCGCTGCCATCGCCGTGGATGGCCATGGCTTGATCGCCTGTGGCCGCCTGGTTCAGCCCAGGATCGATCTGCACACCCAGCCAGCCCAGCTGTTCGCCCACCTGCTGGCGCAGCACGGCGTCATGCTCGCCAATGCCGCCGCTGAACGCGATCACATCGAGCCCTTGCAGGCAAGCGACCATGGCGCCGCCCTCGCGCACCACGCGGTGGGTGAAGAGCTCGATGGCAAAGCGCGCGCCCTCATGGCCTGCCGCACTTTCGCTGCGCAGGCGGCGCATGTCGGCGCTGAGGCCCGAGACGCCGAGCAAACCGCTTTGTTTGTAGAGCAATTGCTCGATGCGCGCATGGTCCCAGCCTTGCTCCAGCAAATACAGCAGCACGCCAGGGTCCAGCGTGCCGCTGCGGCTGCCCATCATCAGGCCGTCCAGCGCTGAGAAACCCATGGTGGTGGCCAGGCTCTGGCCGCCCCGCGCGGCGCACAGGCTCGCGCCGTTGCCCAGGTGTGCCATCAGCACGCGGCCCTGCGCCCGTGGGCTCAGCGTTTGCAGTTGGCCCATGATGAATTGGTAGGACAGGCCATGAAAACCATAGCGGCGTATGCCTTGCGCGCGCAGCGCCTCGGGCAGTGCAAAAGCGCTGTGCAGCGGCGGCACGCTGGCGTGGAAAGCGGTGTCGAAGCAGGCGATCTGGGGCAGCTGGGCAAACGCACGCGCAAAGGCCTCGATGCCGGCCAGGTTGTGCGGCTGGTGCAGCGGCGCCAGGCTGTTGTAGCGCTGCAATTGCGCCAGCACCTCGGGCGTGACGCGCACCGGCTGCACAAAGGCCTCGCCGCCATGGACCACGCGGTGGGCCACGCAGCGCAGCGCGGGCAGCGCGAGTTCTTGGGTCAGCAGGCCTTGCAGGCGCGCCAGCGCAGCGTCAAAAGGGTCTTGGCCTGGGCGGGGCTGCAGCTGCGCTTGGTGGCGCGTGCCTTGGTGGCTGTAGCGCAACACGGGCTGGCCACCGGGCTCCAGCCCTTCGATGTTGCCCACCAGCAGCGCGTTGTCCACTTCGGCACCACGGACCGGGTAAACCGCGAATTTGAGTGAGGACGAGCCCGCGTTGACAGACAGCACAGCCATGAAGCGCTACCTGCTTCAGCGGCCCAGCTGGGCCTTGCGGATCGGGTCTTGGCGTGCAGCGTGCGCGGCGATCAGCGCGAGCACGGCCGAGGCCACGCGGGTGTCGGGGCTGTCGGCGCGGCTGGTCAGAGCGATCGGCACGCGTGCGCCCAGCACCAGGCCCGAGGCGGTGGCACCGCCCAGGTATTCAAGCTGCTTGGCCAGCATATTGCCCGACTCGATGTTGGGCGCGAGCAGGATGTCGGCGTCGCCGGCCACGGGCGAGACGATGTGCTTGATGTGCGCCGCGTGGGCCGAGATGGCGTTGTCGAAGGCCAAGGGGCCGTCGACGGTGGCGCCCTTGATTTGCCCGCGCTCGGCCATCTTGGACAGCGCCGCCGCTTCGAGCGTGGCGGGCATGTCGGGGTTGACCGTCTCCACCGCCGCCAGCACCGCCACCTTGGGGTTGGGTGTGCCCATGGCGATCGCAAAGTCCACCGCGTTTTGCACGATGTCCACCTTGTCTTGCAGCGTGGGCGCGATGTTGAGCGCGGCATCGGTCACCCACAGGGGCTTGGGGTAGGTCGGCACCTCGAAGCGGAACACGTGCGACATGCGTCGGCCCGTGCGCAGACCCGGGCG
>JBDLTR010000050.1:0-3096 GCA_039805705.1 Pseudomonadota bacterium | reverse complement strand
CTCTTGTTGCCGCCCTTGCCGCCGATGCGGATGCCCTGCGGGTTGTAGCCGCCGTTGCCAAAGGGCGAGGTGCCGCCGGTGCCGATCCACTTGTTGCCGCCCTCGTGGCGTTCCTTCTGTTCTTCGAGCCGCTTTTTCAGCGTCTCCATCAGCTCGTCCCAGCCCATCTTCTCGATCGCGGCCTTTTGTTCGGGCGTGAGTTCTTTCTTGAGGATCTGCTCGAGCCAGTCCAGCGGCACTTCCTTGGTGAAGTCGGTCAGCATCTCCACGCCTTTGAAGTAGGCGCCAAAGGCCTTGTCGAACTTGTCGAAGTGCTTCTCGTCCTTGACCAGCACGGTGCGCGCGAGGTGGTAGAAGTCGTCCATGCTGCAGGCGTCCGACGCCGGGCCGACCACATCGGCCTGCAGGGCTTCGAGCAGCGTGAGGTATTCGCGCACCGACACCGGCACTTTGGCCGCGCGCAGGGTGTAGAAAAAGTCGATCAGCATGGCGGGCCTGCGCTCATGGTTTTGGGGGGGTGGCGCGGCGCCAGGCGCGTGCGATCTGCAGGCCCAGGCCACCGCCCAGGCCCACCAGCGCGATGGCGCCGATGCTGGCGCCGCTGTAGCCCTCGCTGAAAATGTCCCAGCCCAGGAACTGGCCGAGCCAGTAGCCGGCCAGCGCGCCACCGACGAAACCGACCGCGTCGGAAATGCCTTCGATCAGGAGTTGGCGGGCTTCGGACATGGTGTCAGCGGTTGCGCTGGTTCATGAACACCAGCTTTTCAAACAGGGTCACGTCCTGCTCGTTCTTGAGCAGGGCGCCCACCAGCGGTGGCACCGACACTTTTTGATCGGCGCTTTGCAGGGCCTCGAGCGGGATGTCCTCGGCCACCAGCAGCTTGAGCCAGTCGAGCAGCTCGCTGGTCGAAGGCTTTTTCTTCAGGCCGGGCAGGCCGCGCACGTCGTAGAAGTTTTTCAGGGCGACGGTCAGCAGCTCTTTCTTGAGCTTGGGGAAATGCACATCGACGATCTGCTTCATCGTCTCGGCTTCGGGGAACTTGATGTAGTGGAAGAAGCAGCGGCGCAGGAAAGCGTCGGGCAATTCCTTTTCGTTGTTCGAGGTGATGAACACCAGCGGCCGCGTTTTGGCCTTGATCAGCTGGCGCGTCTCGTAGCAGTAAAACTCCATGCGGTCGAGTTCACGCAGCAGGTCGTTGGGGAACTCGATGTCGGCCTTGTCGATCTCGTCGATCAGGATGGCCACCGGTGTCTCGGAGGTGAAGGCCTGCCAGAGCACGCCTTTGACGATGTAGTTCTCGATGTCCTTGACGCGCTCGTCGCCGAGCTGGCTGTCGCGCAGGCGGCTCACCGCGTCGTATTCGTAGAGGCCCTGCTGCGCCTTGGTGGTCGATTTGATGTGCCATTGCAAGAGCGGCAGGTTCAGGGCTTGCGCCACTTCTTCGGCCAGCATGGTCTTGCCGGTGCCGGGCTCGCCTTTGACCAGCAGCGGGCGCTTGAGGGTGATGGCCGCGTTGACCGCCAGCATCAGGTCTTGCGTGGCGACGTAGTTTTCAGAACCTTGGAATTTCATGGACGGGTCTTTACATCAAAACAACTTGTCAGGATTATGCGGGGCGCCTCGATATAATGCCCCTTTGATTTTTATCAATCCCTTGGAATTGTCCACGCCAAATGAACAAGCTGTTGACCTCTTTCTTCGCCCTGGCTGTCTCCTCTGTGACGGCTCTTTCTGTCCAGGCCCAAGAGGTCAAGGGCGATGCCAAAGCCGCTGAGCAAAAGATTGCCATGTGCATCGGCTGCCACGGCATCAAGGGCTACCAGGCGAGCTTCCCCGAAGTCTACAAAGTGCCCATGATCTCGGGCCAGAACGCCAAGTACATCGTGGCCGCGCTCAATGCCTACAAAAAAGGCGAGCGCAAGCACCCCACCATGCGCGGCATCTCCGACAGCCTGAGCGAGCAGGACATGGCCGATGTGGCGGCTTATTACGAGCAGCACGGCAAGACCGGCGCTGCAGCGCCTGCGCCCACCGCGCCCGATGCCAAGGTCGACGCCTTGCTCAAGAAAGGCGCTTGCGTGTCTTGCCACGGCGAGAACTTCAGCAAGCCCGTGGACCCCAGCTACCCCAAGCTCGCCGGCCAGCACAAGGACTACCTGTTCGTGACCCTCAAGTCCTACAAAACCGAGAACCAGGCCACCTGGGGCCGCAGCAACGGCGTGATGGGCGGCATCGCCAAGCAATTCTCGAACGCCGAACTCAAGGCCTTGGCCAACTACGTGGGCAGCCAGTCCGGCGACCTGCAGACCATCCCGCAGTCGAAGTTCCGTTGAGCCACACACCCCGGCAGCAAAAAGGCCCGCAACTGCGGGCCTTTTTGTTGGTCAGTGGGGCGTTTCAGTCGCGCGTGGCGTGCCGCTGCACGCAATCGATGTAGGCGGCGCCATCGGGCATGCGGCCGGCGCGTTGGCTTTCAAACACCATGCGGCCCAGGCATTCCATGGTGCGGTGGTGGGCGTCGTGCAGCGAACCCAGATTGTGCGTGAGCAGCTCCACCGCCTGGCGGATGCCGCGCGGCTGGTCGATGCTGCACTGTTCGCTGATCGACAGGTGCATGGACAGGTGCAAAAAAGGGTTCTCGGCGTTCGGGTCCACCTTGGCCATGTCGCGCAGCGCGCCGTCCAGGTCCGACAGGCTCGCGTGGTATTCGGGGTGCTCGTCGATCCACTGGCTGACCAGCGTTTCCATCGGGTCGAGCGCGGTGCCGGTGCGGGCTTTGGCGTATACGCCGCAGAAGAAACGGCGCACATCGGCTTGGGACGGTTGGATCAGCATGCGGCGATTGTCGCGCACCGTCGGCCTGAGGCCGCCAGGGGCTTCATCCCCGAGCGGCTTCTGCAAAATATGCAAGATAATGCCTGTTGCAGTCAGCAACCATGCATTCAAGATCAGGAGACCCCATGAGCGCACCCCGCCAAGCCTTCATTTGCGACGCCATCCGCACCCCCTTCGGCCGCTACGGTGGCGCGCTCTCGGGCGTGCGCACCGACGACCTGGGCGCCGTGCCGCTCAAGGCCCTGATGGACCGCAACCCC
>JBDLTR010000049.1:0-11487 GCA_039805705.1 Pseudomonadota bacterium | reverse complement strand
TGGCGTCAACGCTGAGGCATGTCCTTGACAGAGTAGCCCAGGCTGATGGTCGCATCTTCAGGGATGGCGGGCACCGTGGCGTCCCACGCTTCCCACGCGGCGCGCATGGCTTGAAGTCGTTCGGGCTCGCGTGGGGCGATGTTGGCGCGCTCGCGTTCGTCGGCCGGGATGTTGAACAGGTAGTCGTTGCCGTCCACTCGCAGGTATTTGTAGTCGCCCATGCGCAGGGCGCGCTGGCCCCGGTGGTTCATGCGCCAGTACAGCGGCCGATCGAATTGGTGCTTCGCGTCGCGCAATACGGGGGCCATCGACATGCCGTCAAACGGGTGCGCTGCGTCAGCCTGTGCGCCTGCCAGCTCCACCATGGTGGCCGACCAGTCCATGGTCATGCAGTGCTGGGTCGATGTGCCGCCGGGCGCGATGACGGCGGGCCAGTGCGCGATCCAAGGCACGCGGATGCCGCCTTCGGTCAGGTCCATCTTGCCGCCCACCAGGGGCCAGTTGTCGGAAAAGCGCTCGCCGCCGTTGTCGCTGGTGAAGACGATCAGGGTGTTGTCGAGCTGGCCCGTCTCGCGCAGCGCCTGGACGACCCAACCGATGCCCTCGTCCATGTGGTGGATCATGCGGTGGTAGGTGTGGATGTTGCCGCCGTCCAGATGGAACAGGTTGCTCTTGACCTCGGCCGCGAGCGCGTGGTCCTCGCGCGTTTCCCAGGGCCAGTGCGGCGCGGTGTAGTGCAGGCTCAAAAAGAAGGGGGTGCCTTGCGCAGCACCCGGCGCCATGCGTTGAACGTAGTCGACCGCGCGCTGCGAGAGCAGGTCGGTCAGGTAGCCCTCCTCGTGCTTTTCTTCGTCACCGGCGTAGAGGTCGTGCGTGCCGTTGTTGCTGGCGTGGGTGAAATAGTCCACCCCGCCCGACATCGGGCCAAAGAATTCTTCGTAGCCCGACTTCAGCGGGCCAAAGGCCGGCGGATAACCCAGGTGCCATTTGCCGATCAGGGCGGTGCGGTAGCCGGTATCGCGCAGCAGCGAGGGCAGGGTCGGGTGCTCGGGCGGCAGGCCCAGCATGGTGCTGCCCTTGCTTTTGCTGCTGATCGGCTCTTCGGCCGCGCCGCGCAGGCGGTATTGGTAGCGTGCGGTCATCAGCGCAAATCGCGTGGGCGAGCACACCGGTGAGTTCGAATAGCCCTGGGTGAACTTGAGGCCGCCGGCGGCCAGGCTGTCGAGCACCGGCGAGACCGGGCCGAATTGGGCCTCGCGGCCGCCGTAGCAGCCCAGGTCGGCAAAGCCGAGGTCGTCGGCCACGATGAAGAGGATGTTGGGACGTTGGCTCATGGGAACTGCGCAGGTGGGAAATCAGTCGACCTTCATGCCGGTGGCCCGGATGATGCGGCCGTATTGGTCAGAGAGTTTTTTCAGGCGGCTGGCGGCGGCGTTGCCGGTCAGGCCCTCGTAGCTCATGTCCAGGTCATTCAGGCGCGCTTGCAGCTCGGGTCGGCTCAGGGCGTCGGTGATGGCCTTGGCCATGGTCTGCATCAAGGGCTCTGGCGTGTTGCCGGGGGCCATCACCACGTAAAGCACCTCGCTCTCGAGGTCCTTCAAACCGATTTCGGCCATGGTGGGCACGTCGGGGGCCAGGCGCGAGCGCTTGCGGCTGGTCACCGCCAGCGCGGTGATCTTGCCCGCCTTGACGTGCGGCAGCATGCCCGGTGTGGCCAAGGTGCCGCCATCGACCTCGCCGGCCAGCACCGCCGTCACGGCCGGCGTGTTGCCGCGGTAGGGCACGTGCACCAGGCGGGTGGCCGCAGCCAGGTTGGCCGCGTTGACCCAGAGGTGGCCCGGCGAGCCATTGCCGCCCGAGCTGAAATTGAGGCTGCGCTCGCGCGCGGCCTTGAGGAAATCCTGCGCGCTCTTGAGGCCTGTGCTCGGGTGCACCCCCAGCAACAGCCCAGAGCCCGAGACCACCACCAGCGGCTTGAGCTCGCTGTCCTTGAAGGGCATGGTCTTGTAGATGTGCGGGTTGATGGTGTGGGTGGTGTCGATGCCCCACAGCAAGGTGTGGCCGTCGGGCGCGGACTTGGCCACCAGGTCGGCGCCCACATTGCCGGCCGCGCCGGGCTTGTTCTCGACCACAAAGGCTTGGCCAAACTGCTTTTGCAGCACATCGCCCACGGTGCGTGCCAGCACGTCCGAAGGGCCGCCGGCAGGCCAGCTGTTGACGAATTTGACCGCCTTGTGGGGCCAGGCCGGACTTTGCGCCAGGGCGTGGCCAAAGGGCAGGTTCAGCACGGCCAGCAGGGCCAGGGCGAGCCGCCAGTGGCGGCGGTGAGAGGTCTGGTTCATCGGTGTCTCCAAAAATCAATCGAGTTGAACGCCGGTGGCCTT
Source organism: Pseudomonadota bacterium (assembly GCA_039805705.1). Classification (GTDB taxonomy): domain Bacteria; phylum Pseudomonadota; class Gammaproteobacteria; order Burkholderiales; family Burkholderiaceae_C; genus Limnohabitans_A. The sequence continues at coordinate 9,103 of JBDLTR010000049.1, read as the reverse complement.
GATGGGTTTTTCCCAGCGCGCCAAATCGGCCTTTTGTGCCGCGGCCAGTTCGGCCGAGTTCGAGCCGATGGGCTCGTAGCCCAGCTTGAGCAGTTTGGCCTGCATGGCAGGCTCGCGCACCATCTTGACCATGGCTTTTTCCAGACGGGTGAGGGCTTCGCCCTTGAGGCCGGCCGGGCCGTACATGGCGAACCAGGCGGTGGCTTCCATCGGGATGCCCGACTCTTTGAGCGTGGGCACCTCGGGCACTTGGGGATCGCGCTGGGGGCCGGTCACGCCGATGATGCGCACCTTGCCGTTGCGGTGCAGCTCGGCGGTTTCGCTGACCACATCGAACTTGTAATCGATGTGCCCGCCCAAGAGCGCGTTGTTGGCCGGTGCGCCGCCTTGAAATGGCACATGGTTGAGCTGGATGCCCGAGGACTGCTCCATCAGCACCCCCATGAAGTGCGGCAGCGTGCCCGCACCCGGCGTGCCATAGCTGCCCACCCCCGGTTGGGCTTTGGCCTTGGCCAGCATCTCGCCCATGCCCTTGACCCCGCTGGACGGGCCCGCCACCACGCCAAACTGGAAGCGCGCGATCTGCGAGACGGGCGTGAAGTCTTTGACGGCGTCGTAGTCGAGCTTTTTGTAGACATGCGGGAACAGCACCATCGGGCCGCTGGGCAGCACGATCACGGTCTGGCCATCGGGTTTGGCGGCTTTGACCATGCCCAGCGCAATGCGCCCACCCGCGCCTGGCTTGTTGTCGACGACGATGGGGGCAAAGTCATCGCGCAGGCCTTCGGCCACCAGGCGCGCCAGCACATCGGCCGAGCCGCCGGGTGCAAAGCCGACCAGGATGCGCAGCGGCGGCTTGTCTTGGGCCTGGGCCAAGGTGGCGGCACAGGCCAGCAGGCCCAGCGCGAGCAGGCGGCGGTGGTGTGAAAGCATGGGCGGTTTCTCCTGGGCGGCAGACATTCTGGGTGAGCCCAAATCGGCCCACAATGTAGGGGGAGTGTGCGTGATTGATCTAATCAACCATCCTCCCAACAAACCCTGATGCCATCGCCTGCCTCCTCTGCCAACACCCCGTCCGAGCGCCTGGCCTCGGTCGATGACCTTTTGCTCTACCGCCTGGGCCAATTCAGCGCGGTGGCGGGGGCCATGGTGGTGCGCCTGTGCGAAGGCGGCCATGGCATCACCCGCCGCGAGTGGGGGGTGCTGGCGCAGCTGCACGGCCATCCCGCGGGTGTGCTGCCCTCGGCCCTGGCCGAGCGCATGCAGCGCGACCGCGCCCGCACTTCCCGCGCCTTGAGCAGCTTGCAGGCCAAAGGCCTGGTGCAGCGGGTGGCCCTGCCCAATGACCGCCGCAGCGCGCGCGTGAGCCTGACACCAGCGGGGCAAGCGCTGTATGCCGTGCTCATGCCTCAGGTGCAGGCCATCAATGCGCGCATCTTGTCGGTGCTCGCGCCGGCCCAAAAACAGGCGTTTGACGAGGCCTTGGCCAGTCTGCGCGCGCAGGCCCAGCAGCTGCTTGACCAGATGGGGCCCGAGCTGCCCAAGGCCAACCGCCGCCGTGGCGGCAGCCGTCGCCCCCTACCATGAAGCGCTGGGTGCTCGCGCTGGCGCTGCTGGGCGCCGTGGCCCCGTCGTGGGCGTTGGCCACGGCCTGGGTCAGCTGGGTCATGGATGGCGACACCGTGCTGCTCTTGCCCGAGGGCCAGCACGAGGCGCTGAAGTGGCGCATCGCGGGCATCGACGCCCCTGAAATCTGCCAGCCCGGCGGAGACGCGGCGCGCGAGGCCTTGGTGCTGCGCGTGATGCGCCGCAGCGTGCAGATCGAGCCGCAAGGCCAGGACGTCTATGGCCGGCAGATTGGCCGCCTCTGGCGCGAGGGTCAGGACGTGGGCGCCGAGATGGTGGCTGAAGGCATGGCCTGGGCGTGGCAGCACCGCACCGGACGTGGGCCTTATGCCGCTGTGCAAAAGCAGGCGCAGCGCGACAAGCGTGGGCTGTTCGCGGCGCGCGAAACGGCCATGTCGCCGGCGGTGTTTCGCCAGTTCCATGGCAGCTGCCACAGCGAGGAAGACAAAAAGCCGGGGGCGCCGGTTCAGCGCGTGCCGCAGACCGGGCAGGCCGGGTCGCGCTGAAGCCGGATGTCGCTCCAGGCCATGGCACGGCCGTCGAGCATCAACAGGCGCCCGGCCATGCGCGAACCCATGCCGCTGAGGATCTTGAGCGCTTCGGCCGCTTGCACAGTGCCGATGATGCCCACCAGCGGTGCGAACACGCCCAGGGTGGCGCAGCGCGTTTCTTCGGGCGCTTGCGCGGGCGGAAACAGGCAGGCGTAGCACGGGGCGTCGGCCTGGCGGCTGTCGTAGACCGAGACCTGGCCGTCCATGCGGATGGCCGCACCCGAGACCAGGGGTTTGGCATGGCGCACACAGGCCGCGTTGATGGCGTGGCGCGTCTCGAAGTTGTCGGTGCAGTCGAGCACCACATCGGCCTGGCCCACCAGGCTGTCGAGCAAGGCGGCGTCGGCGCGCTGGGTGATGACTGCGACCACCGGGTCGGGATTGATCTGGGCGATGGCGGTGCGCACCGACTCGGCCTTGGGCTGACCCACCCGTTCGAGGGTGTGGGCGATCTGGCGCTGCAGGTTGGTGGCGTCGACCGTGTCGTGGTCGACCACGGTGATGCGGCCCACGCCGGCACTGCCCAGGTACAGCGCCACCGGCGAACCGAGCCCACCCGCACCGACCACCAGCGCGTGCGAAGCCAGCAGTTTTTCCTGGCCCTCGATGCCCAGCTCTTCGAGCAGGATGTGGCGCGAGTAGCGCAGCAGCTGGGCGTCGTCCATGCGGCGCTCAGTTCTTGTCTTTGGGCTCGGTCTTGCGCTCGGCCAGGGTCGTGCTGGCTTTCACCGGCTGGCCCTTGAGCTGGTTAAGAGCTTGCTGCAGCTGGAAGTCTTTGTCCGAGCCAAACTCGGGCAAACGGCGCTCGGCCGCGGGTTTTTTGGATTCTTCCTCGAGTTTTTTGATCGCTTCTTCGCGGGCTTTTTCGCGGGCGGCGTCTTTTTCCTCGGCGTCCCGGCCGTTCGAGAGGTGTTTGTCCAGGTCGGCCTCGCGCGTGCGCAACGCGGCAAACACATTGCCCTCGGCGGTTTCGTCGAGCATCACATCGGGCACGATGCCCTTGGCCTGGATGCTGCGGCCGCTGGGGGTGTAGTAGCGGGCGGTGGTGATCTTGAGGGCGGTATCGGGGCCGAGCTGGCGCACGGTTTGCACCGAACCCTTGCCAAAGGTTTGGCTGCCCATCAGCTTGGCGCGCTTGTGGTCTTGCAAGGCGCCGGCCACGATTTCGCTGGCCGAGGCCGAGCCTTCGTTGACCAGCACCACCAGCGGCACCTTCTTGAGCGCGCCGCCCGTGGCCTGCGTGAGCTTGCCGATCGGGTCGTTGTGGGTGTTGCGGCGCCAGAACTGTGGGGCCGCCCTGTAGACCGATTTGCTCTCTTCAAGCTGGCCGTTGGTCGAGACCACGGTGACGTTCTCGGGCAGGAAGGCGGCCGACAGGGCCACCGCGGCGTCGAGCAGGCCGCCCGGGTCGTTGCGCAGATCGAGCACCAGGCCCTTGAGCTGGGGCTCTTGCTTGTAGATGTCTTCGACCTTGCGCGCGAAGTCTTCGACGGTGCGCTCCTGGAACTGCGAGACGCGGATCCAGGCGTAGCCGGGCTCGACCACCTTGGCCTTGACCGACTGGGTCTTGATTTCTTCGCGCACGATGGTCACCGGGAAGGTGCGGTTTTCGTCCTTGCGGAAGATGGTCAGCACCACCTTGGTTTTGGGCTCGCCGCGCATGCGTTTGACGGCGTCGCTGAGCGACAGGCCTTTGACGGCGGTGTCGTCGATCTTGGTGATCAGGTCATTGGTCTTGAGGCCAGCACGGTCGGCCGGCGAGCCTTCGATGGGCGAGACGATCTTGACCAGGCCGTCTTCTTGGGTGATTTCGATGCCGACCCCCACGAACCTGCCGCTGGTGCCCTCGGAAAACTCTTTGAAGGTCTTTTTGTCGAAGTACTGCGAGTGCGGGTCCAGGCTGGAGACCATGCCCGAGATGGCTTCGGTGATGAGCTTTTTCTCGTCGACGGGCTCCACATAGTCGCTCTTGACCATGCTGAACACGGCCGCGAGTTGCTGCAGCTCTTCGAGCGGCAGTGGCGCCATGTTGCCGCGCGCCACGGTTTGCAGCGACACCGTGGTCAGTGCCCCGGCCAGCGCGCCCACGCCGACCCAGCCGACGATCTTGAGTTTTTGTCCCATCTTGCCCATCTGAAAGCGGTTCTTCAACGGGGGCAATATACACCCGGGGGCCGCGCGCAGCGGGCGCCGCGGCCGAATAACCGTGCGATTGTCCGGAGCCCCGCGTGGCCTTGGCTCTGCCTTCAGGCCTTGCCCTGGCTGGCCACCGCGGCAGCGGCCTTGGCGGCGGCCTCGGCGTCGCCCAGGTAGTAGTGGCGGATCGGTTTGAGCTGGGCGTCGAGCTCGTAGACCAGCGGGATGCCGTTGGGGATGTTCAGGCCCACGATGTCCTGGTCGGAGATGCCGTCCAGGTACTTGATGAGGGCGCGGATCGAGTTGCCGTGCGCCGCGATCAGCACGCGCTTGCCGCTTTGGATGGTGGGGGCGATGACCTCGTTCCAGGCCGGCAGCACGCGCGCCACGGTGTCTTTCAGGCACTCGGTCAGAGGCACCACGTTGGGGCTGGGGTAGCGGCGGTCGCTTTTCTCGCAGCGCGGATCGGTGGCTTCGAGGGCGGGCGGCGGCGTGTCGTAGCTGCGGCGCCACACCAGCACCTGCGCGTCGCCGTACTGCTTGGCCATGTCGGCCTTGTTCAGGCCTTGCAGGGCGCCGTAGTGGCGCTCATTGAGGCGGTAGTCCTTGACCACGGGCAGCCAGGTGCGGTCCATTTCGTCGAGCGTGAGCCACAGGGTGCGGATGGCGCGCTTGAGTACCGAGGTGTAGCAAATGTCGAAGTCCCAGCCCTCGGCCTTGAGCAACTGGCCGGCCGACATGGCTTGCTGCACACCCACCGGGGTCAGGTCGACATCGGTCCAGCCGGTGAAGCGGTTTTCGAGGTTCCAGGTGGATTCGCCGTGGCGGATCAGGACAAGTTTGTACATGGCTGCGATGCTCTCACGTCAGAAAAACAGGGATAAACGCGTCATTTTAGAATTCGGCGGTGCCGGCTCCCTGACGCAGCCGGTTTTCTTTGGAACCCACAATGAATTTTCTGACTGAGAACTGGATGCTGATCCTGGTGGCCCTGACCTCGGGTTTGGCGCTGCTGTTGCCCGTGCTGATGCAGGGCAAGGGCCTGAGCGCCTCTGAGGCCGTGCTGCTGATGAACCGCGACAAGGCGGTGGTGGTGGACGTGTGCGAGCCCGGCGAATTTGCCCAGGGCCACATCGTCGGCGCGCGCAATGTGCCGCTCTCGCGCTTGCAGGCCGAGCTGCCCAGCGTGGTCAAGAACAAGGCCACGCCGGTGATCCTGGTGTGCCAGGCCGGTGTGCGCTCGGGCCGCGCCGTGGCCGTGGCGCGCAAACTGGGTTACGAGAAGGCACAAAGCCTGGCCGGTGGCCTCAAGGCCTGGCAGGCGGCCAGCATGCCTTTGTCCAAAGCCTGATTTTTCGACGCAGGAGAGCCCCATGCAAGCCGTCAAGATGTACACCACCGCCGTTTGCCCCTACTGCATCCGCGCCAAGCAAATCCTCAAGGCCAAGGGCGTTGAGCAGATCGAAGAGGTCCGCATCGACACCGCCCCCGAGCTGCGCGACCACATGGTGCAGATCACCGGCCGCCGCACCGTGCCGCAAATCTTCATCGGCGACACCCATGTGGGTGGCTGCGATGACCTGATGGCGCTGGACGCCAAGGGCGGTTTGGTGCCGCTGCTGCAAGCGGCCTGAAGCACTGCCCATCGCGCATAATCTGGGAGGAGTCGATCGGCCCACCCGGGCCGATCTTTTTGCCCGAAAGAAAACCATGTCCGACAACGAGACCCCCGTCTTCCAGATCCAGCGCGTTTACCTCAAGGAAGCCTCGCTGGAGCAGCCCAACTCGCCCGCCATCCTGCTCGAGCAGCAGCAGCCCAGCGTGGACATCCAGCTCGGCGTGGAAAGCAGCCAGGCCGCCGAAGGCGTGTACGAAGTCTGTGTGACCGCCACGGTGCACACCAAGATCGGTGACAAGACCGTCTTCCTGGTCGAGTGCAAGCAAGGCGGCATTTTTGAAATCCGCCACCTGCCCGACGACCAGATGGGTCCGATCATGGGCATCGCTTGCCCGCAGATCATCTACCCCTACCTGCGCGGCAATGTGGCCGACCTGATCACCCGCGCGGGCTTTCCGCCGGTGCACCTGGCCGAGATCAACTTCCAGGCCATGTACGAGCAGCAGCAGGCCCAGCAGGCGGGCGCGACCCAGTAACAGCGCTTGCGCCGCATGAGCCAGCGCATCACCTTCATCGGCGCCGGCGCCTGGGGCACCGCCCTGGCCCTGGCCGCTTGCCGGCAGCCCGAGGCGAAGGTGCGCTTGCATGTGCGCGACGCCGCGCAGGCCGCCCGCATGCGCCAGGAGCGCATGAACGCCCGCTACCTGCCGGGCTTGCCCTTGCCCGAGGGGCTGGAGGTCGTGCAGGGGCCCCTGATCGAGCTCACGCAGGGTGCAACGGCGCAAGACCTGTTCATCGTGGCCACCCCGATGGCCGGTTTGCGCCAGACGTTGCAAGCCTTGGCCCAGGTGCCCTCGTCGGTGGCCTGGTTGTGCAAGGGCTTTGAATCGGGCAGCGGCCTCATGCCGCACGAGGTGCAGGCCGAGGTGGCGCCCAGCTTGCAGGCGGGCGCGCTCAGCGGTCCCAGCTTTGCCCAAGAAGTCGCCGGTGGCCAGCCGGCCGCCCTGGTGGCCGCGAGCCGCCACGCCGCGGTGCGCGAAGCGCTGGTGGCGGCCTTTCATGGCCCGGCGCTGCGCATCTACGCGAACGAAGACATCGTGGGCGTCGAGGTGGGCGGCGCCGTCAAAAACGTGTTGGCGATCGCCACCGGCCTGTGCGATGGCCTTTCGTTGGGCCTCAACGCGCGCGCGGCCCTGATCACGCGCGGTTTGGCCGAAATGACCCGCCTGGGCCTGGCGCTGGGCGCCAAGGCCGAGACCTTCATGGGTTTGTCGGGTTTGGGCGATCTGGTGCTCACCGCCACCGGCGACCTCAGCCGCAACCGCAAGGTCGGCCTGTTGCTGGCGCAGGGCCTGAGCCTGGCGCAGGCGGTCGAGTCGCTCGGCCATGTGGCCGAAGGCGTTTACAGCGCCCGCACGGTCCACCAGCGCGCGCAGGCGCTGGGCGTGGACATGCCGATCACGGCCGCCGTGGTGGCTTTGCTCGACGGCGCGCTGCAGGTGGGCGAGGTGGTGCAGCAGCTCATGGGCCGCGGCCCGCGCGGCGAGGCGGTTTAAGCCCTCAGGCGTTCAGGCCGCTGCCGGCCGCCAGGGCGGGACGCTGGATCAGCTCGATCTTGTAGCCGTCCGGGTCGGTCACGAAGGCGATGACCGTGCTGCCGCCCTTGACGGGCCCCGCCTCGCGCGTGACCTGGCCGCCGTTGGCGCGGATCTTGTCGCAGGCGGCGTAGGCGTCTTCGACGCCAATGGCGATGTGGCCATAGGCCGAGCCCATTTCGTACTGCTCGACACCCCAGTTGTAGGTCAGCTCGATCTCGGCCTGACCCGGGTTGCCACCTTCGAAGCCTAAAAAGGCCAGCGAGTATTTGTACTCGGGGTTGTCGGAGGTGCGCAGCAGCTGCATGCCCAGCACCTGGGTGTAGAAGTCGATCGAGCGTTGCAGGTTGCCCACTCGGAGCATGGTGTGAAGGATTCGCATGGCGCCGATTGTCGCGGCAAAGCCAAAACCCAGAAGAGGGGCATGGCATCATCGGCGCACTTTCGAGAGGACCCTGCCATGACGACCTTCACCCAAGTGGTGCTCTACACCGACAACGATGGCCGCGCCAAATTCAAAGAGCGCGAGATCGACTTGGCCGAAGGCAAGCCCGAGGCCCGTTTGTCGGACCTGATGGCCAGCGGCGGCTACCAGCTGCGTCACAGCCCGGTCGGCTTTCGCAGCAGCTTCCACTGCACGGGCTCGCCGCAGTGGGTGTTCATCCTCGAGGGGCAGATGGAGATCGGCCTGCAGGACGGCAGCTCACGCGTGTTTGGGCCGGGCCAGCATTTTTATTCGGCCGATGTCTTGCCCGAAGGGGCCACCTTCGACCCGGCCGTGCATGGCCATTGGAGCCGCCAGGTCGGCGACGCGCCGCTGGTCACGCTGTTTGTGCGCGGATGAAAGCCTGGATGCCCCGGTCAAGCCGGGGCATGACACACAGACCTGGTCATCCCCGGGTTTGACCCGGGGATCCATGCCCGTTCAATGGCTGCGCATGAAGTCTGCGATGGCCCCGGCCACCGCCTCGGGCTGGTCTTTGTGCGGGCTGTGTCCGCAGGCGGGCAGCTTGCACAGTTGCGTGTGCGGCACGGCGCGCGCGATCTCCTCGATCTGCGCCACCGTGCCGTAGGGGTCGTCTTCGCCCTGGATGGCCAGCAGCGGGGCTTGGATCGTCGCGATGTCGCCGCGGATGTCGTAGCGGCGAAACGCCTCGCTGAGCCAGACATCGTTCCATTGCCAGAAGGCGCCGTCCACATCGGCATGGAACGGTGCGAGGCGCGCGCGCAAAGGCCCGTGCTCAAACGCTTGGCGCGCCTGCTCGATCGAATGCACCGACACGTCTTCGACCAGCACATGGGGGGCCATCACCACGCACCCCGCCACCGCGTGCTGGGCCGCGTGCAAGAGGGCGATCGTGCCGCCGTCGGAGTGGCCCAGCAGCCAGGGGCGCTCGATGCCCAGGGCCTGCAGCAGCGCGGGCAGCACCTGCAGCGCCTCGCGGTGCATGTAGTCGGGCGTCCAGCGTCCCAGGTGGCGATCGCCCTCGCGGCGGCTGGGGCCGCGCACATCGCCATGCGGGCTCGATTGGCCATAGCCTTCGCGCGAGTAAACCAGGCCGGCGCAGCCCAGGCGC
>JBDLTR010000048.1:0-11302 GCA_039805705.1 Pseudomonadota bacterium | reverse complement strand
CCGGCATCGGCACTGCCAAGCGCGTGGTCGGCAAGGACGGCAACGCCGCCCCGCTGGAGGACTTTGCCAAGGTCATCCACGTCAACCTGATCGGCACCTACAACGCCGCGCGCCTGTTTGCTGCCGCCTGCGCCAAGCTCGAGCCGCTGGAAGACGGCGCCCGTGGCGTGATGGTGTTCACCGCCTCGGTCGCCGCCTACGACGGCCAGGTGGGCCAGCAGGCCTACAGCGCCTCCAAGGCGGGCGTGGTCGGCATGACCCTGCCGATGGCGCGTGACCTGGCCCAGCACGGCATCCGTGTCTGCACCATCGCACCGGGCCTGTTCGCGACACCCCTGATGAAGACCCTGCCCGAACCGGTGCAGCAGTCGCTGGCGGCCAGCATCCCCTTCCCCTCGCGCCTGGGCAAGCCCGAAGAGTTTGCCGAACTGGCGGTGCACATCGTGCAGAACAACCACCTCAACGGCGAAACCATCCGCCTGGACGGCGCCCTGCGAATGGCACCGCGCTGAAAGCCTCCCCATGAGCAAAACCGTTGTCTACGAAGTCGAAGTGATGTTTGGCGATTGCGACCCCGCCGGCATCGTGTTCTTCCCCAATTTCTCGAAGTGGATGGACGCATCGTCCCTGAACTTCTTTGTGAAGTGCGGTGTGCCGCCCTGGCGCGAGCTGGTCAAGACCACCGGCATCATCGGCACACCGCTGCTGGAGATCCACACCAAGTTCATGCGCCCGGCGACCTACGGCGAGCGGCTGCAGGTCCACACCAGCATCGCCGAATGGCGCGAGAAGGTGGTGATCCAGAAACACGTCGTGATGCGCGGCGACACCGTGCTCTGCGAAGGCCTGGAAACGCGCGCCTTTTGCATCAAGCACCCCGACGATCCGGACCGCATCAAGGCCATCCCGGTGCCTGAAGACATCAAAGCCCTGTGCAGCTGACCCTTTTTTCCACCCTGTGTTTTTCAACCACCCTCTGAGGAGACAAGCATGAAACTCAAGAAAACCCTGCTGGCCCTGGCCATCACCGCGACCAGCGCTGCGGCCCTGGCCGACATCAACATCGGCGTGAGCCTTGCGCTCACGGGCCCCGGCTCGGGCCTGGGCATCCCCATGCAAAAACAGCTGCAACTGTTTCCCAAGACCATCGGCGGCGAGAAGATCAACCTGATCATCCTCGACGACGCCACCGACCCCGGCAAGGGCGCTGCCAACGCGCGCCGCTTTGTCACCGAAGACAAGGTGGACCTGATCCTGGGCTCTTGCATCACCGCCGTGGCCGCCGCCATGACCGACATCGCCTCCGAAGCCGGCACCGTGCAAATGGCGGGCTCGCCCGTGGGCGTGCCGGAAGGCAAGGACAAATGGCTGTTCCGCCTGCCCCAATCCAACACCGTGATGGGCCACGCCGTGGTCGAGCACATGAAAAAGCAAGGTGTCAAAACCGTGGGCTTCCTCGGCTACACCGACGCCTATGGCCAGCAGTGGCTGGACGCCGTGAGCCCCATGCTCGAGAAGGCCGGCATCAAGTTGGTGGGCGTCGAGCGCTTTGCCCGCACCGACACCAGCGTGACGCCCCAGGCGCTCAAGCTGACATCGGCGAACCCCGATGCCATCCTGGTGGTGGCCTCGGGTTCGGGCGCGGCCATGCCGCAGCTGGGCCTGGTCGACCGTGGTTACAAGGGCAAGGTCTACCAGACGCACGCGGCAGCGACACCCGACCTGCCGCGCGTGGGTGGCAAGGCCGTGGAAGGCACGTTTGTGGTGTCGGGCCCGGCGCTGCTGGGTGACCAACTGTCCGACAGCCACCCGTCCAAAAAAGTGGCCATCGATTTCGTGCAGAAGTTCGAAGCCGCGCATGGCCCGAACACCCGAAACCAGTTTGCTGGCCACGCGTATGACTTCCAGGTCGCGATGGAAAAAGCCCTGCCCTTGGCCCTCAAAAAAGCCAAGCCGGGCACGCCGCAGTTCCGCGCCGCCGTGCGTGACAGCCTGGAAACCATGGGCCGCACCGTGTTCGCCCACGGCGTGATGAACTGGACGCCCGCCGACCATTGGGGCTTCACGCTGGAGACCGGCGTGATGACCAAGGTCGTGGACGGCAAGTTCAAAGTCGAATAAGACCGCATCGGGTCGCGCAGCAGTCTGCGCGGCCCGTGCGCCTGGCCCGTGGGGCGGGCATCACAAATACCCCCTGAATTCTTTTTTCAAGGCTCTCCATGGACTTCTCCATCGCCAGCATCCTGCTGCTCGACGGCGTGACCAACGGCGCGGTCTACGCCCTGCTCGGGCTGGCCACCGTGCTCGTGTTCACCGTCACGCGGGTCATCTTCATCCCGCAGGGCGAATTCGTCGCCTACGGCGCCCTCACCCTGGCCATGCTGCAAACCGGCAAGACGCCGGGCACCGTGTGGCTGCTGCTGATCCTGGCGGGTGTGGCCGCCCTGATGGAGTGCATCGAGCGCTGGCGCCACCATGGCCAAGCGCTGCGCGCGCTGCAGTCCGGCTTCAAGACCCTGGTCTTTCCCGGGCTGATCGCGCTGGTCGCGGTCTGGGCCGCCCCCCAGCAGTTCCCGCTGTGGGTGCAAGCGGCGCTCAGCGTGGCCATCGTCACCGCTTTCGGCCCCCTGGTCTACCGCGTCGCCTACCAGTCGCTCGAAGCGGCCACGCCGCTGGTGTTGCTGATCGTCTCGGTGGGCGTGCATTTCGCCATGACCGGCCTGGGCCTGCTGTTTTTCGGCGCCGAGGGCTTTCGCAACCCGGCCTTCTGGGACCAGCGCTTCACGCTGGGCCCCGTCGCCCTCTCGGGGCAAACCGCCATCATCTTTGCCGTGTCGCTCGCCCTGATCGTGCTGCTGTGGTTGTATTTCGAAAAATCGCTGCGTGGCAAGGCGCTGCGCGCCACCGCCGTCAACCGCACCGGCGCGCGCCTGATGGGCATCTCCACCCACGCCTCGGGGCAGCTGACCTTTTTGCTGGCGGCCTTGATCGGCGCGCTCTCGGGCCTCTTGATCGGCCCGACCACCACGGTGTTCTACGACTCCGGCTTCCTGATCGGCCTCAAGGGTTTTGTGGCCGCCGTGATCGCGGGGCTGTCGAGCTACCCCGGTGCACTGCTGGGCGCGCTGTTTGTCGGCATCGCCGAGGCCTTCGGCGCCTTTTGGGCCAGTGCGTTCAAAGAGGTGATCGTCTTCACCCTGGTGCTGCCCATCCTCCTCGTGCGCTCGCTGCGCAGTGGCCATTCGGACGAGGACCATTGAACATGAAAAAGAACCTCCCCATTGTGTTGTTGGCCCTGGCCGTGCCGGTGGTGGCATGGCTGCCGCTGCCCGACTTCTGGATCGCCCAGCTCAACTACATCGGCCTGTACGCCCTGGTGTCCATGGGCCTGGTGCTGCTGACCGGTGTCGGCGGCCTCACCTCGTTCGGCCAGGCCGCGTTTGTGGGCATTGGCGCCTACACCACCGCTTGGCTCACGCTGAATACCGGCATGTCGCCCTGGCTCACCCTGTTCGTCGGGCTGGCGCTCACGGCCGTCAGTGCCCTGCTGGTGGGCGTGATCACGCTGCGCATGTCCGGCCACTACCTGCCGCTGGCCACCATCGCCTGGGGCCTGTCGCTGTACTACCTGATGGGCAACCTGGATGCCCTGGGCAAATACGACGGCCTCTTGGGCCTCAAGAGCCTGTCGGCTTTTGGCTTGGACATTGGCCAGGGTCGCCTCTTTTTCGTGCTGTGCTGGGCCCTGCTGATCGCGGGAGCGGTGGCGCTGATCAACCTGCTCGACTCGCGCCCGGGGCGTGCCATCCGATCGCTCAAAGGCGGCACGCAGATGGCCGAGGCCATGGGCATCAGCACCTTCCGCTACAAGGTCACGGTCTTCCTGATCGCCGCGCTGTTCGCCTCGGTGGCGGGCTGGCTGCTGGCGCACTTCCAGCGCACGGTCAATCCTTCGGCCTTTGGCCTGAAGATGGGCATCGAGTACCTCTTCATGGCGGTGGTCGGCGGTGTCGGCCATGTGTGGGGCGCCATCGTCGGCGCCGGCCTGGTCAAGCTGCTCGACGACTACCTGCAAGTGGCCCTGCCCGCGCTGATCGGCACCAGCGGCAGCTACGAGGTCATCGTCTTTGGCGTCGCGCTGGTGCTGGTGCTCAAGTACCTGCCCGACGGCCTGTGGTCGGTGGTGGCGCGCCGCTTTCCCAAGCCGCCGCGCGAAGTCAACTGGCAGCACGCGGCCGACCTGCCGGTGCGCGCCAAGCCTGCCCTGGGCGAGCCGGTGCTGGTGGTCGACAAGATCCGCAAGCAATTCGGGGGCTTGGTGGCCGTCAACGACATCAGTTTCGAGATCGCTGCCGGCCAGATCGTCGGCCTGATCGGCCCCAACGGCGCGGGCAAATCGACCACCTTCAACCTGATCACGGGCGTGCTGGGCAAGACCAGCGGCCGCGTGACTTTCTGCGGGCACGACGTGAGCCAAATGCCCTCGCGCGAGATCTCTCGCCAAGGCATGGCGCGCACCTTCCAACACGTCAAGATGATCACCGACATGACGGTGCTCGAGAACGTGGCCATGGGCGCCTACACCCGTGGCAGCAGCGGTGTGCTCTCGTCCATGCTGCGCACCAACCAGGCCGAAGAACAGCGCCTGATGAAAGAAGCCCAGCGCCAGCTCGAGCGCATCGGCATGGGCGCCTACCTGCACGAGCAGGCCGGCAACCTGGCCATGGGCCCGCAGCGGCTGATGGAAATCGCGCGCGCGCTGTGCTGCGACCCGGCCCTGCTGCTGCTCGACGAGCCCGCCGCTGGCCTGCGCCACAAGGAAAAACAGGCCCTGATCGCGGTGCTGCGCCAGCTGCAATCCGAGGGCATGAGCATCCTGCTGGTCGAACACGACATGGACCTGGTGATGGACGTCTGTGACCAGCTGGTGGTGATGGAGTTCGGCACCCTGCTCACGCGCGGCACCCCCGCCGAAGTGCAGGCCAACCCGGCCGTGCGCGCCGCCTACCTCGGAACGGAACACTGATATGTCAACGCCACTCCTCCAAGTCACCGACCTGCGCGCCGGCTACGGCAAGGCCGAGGTCTTGCATGGCCTGAGCCTGCAAGCCGACAAAGGCAGCGTGATCACCGTGATCGGCCCCAACGGCGCTGGCAAGTCGACCTTTCTCAACAGCCTCATGGGCATCCTGCCCAGCCGCGGCCAGATCGTCTTCGACGGCCAGTCGATCGGTGAGCTCACGCTCGAAGAGCGCGTGATGCTGGGCATTGCGCTGGTGCCCGAAAAGCGCGAGCTCTTTGGCACCATGAGCGTCGAAGACAACCTGGTGCTGGGCGGCTTTCGCCAGATGCGCCAGGGCAACGCCCAGTGGCGTGACCGCCTGGCCGATGTGTTTGACCTGTTCCCGCGCCTCCAAGAGCGCCGCGCCCAAGAGGCCGGCACGCTCTCGGGCGGCGAGCGCCAGATGCTGGCCGTGGGCCGCGCGCTGATGTCACGCCCGGCCCTGCTGATGCTGGACGAACCCAGCCTGGGCCTGGCGCCCCTGATCGTGCGCGACATCTTCAACATCATCCAGAGCCTGCGCCAAACCGGCGTGACCATCGTGCTGGTCGAGCAAAATGCCCGCGCCGCGCTGGGCGTGGCCGACCAGGGCTATGTGCTCGAGATGGGTGAGATCGGGCTGCACGGGCATGCTGCCGACCTGGCGCAAGACCCGCGCGTGATCGACACCTACCTGGGTGCTGCCAAAAAGTGATCTGAGAACCGCCATGAACGCCTACCAACCCCGCACCGACGACATGCACTTTGTGCTCGCCAACGTCCTGGGCGCACCCGCTCAGCTGCAAGCCTTGCCCGCTTTTGGCGAGGTCGATCCCGACCTCGTGCAACAGGTGCTGGGCGAAGCCGGCAAGTTCGTCGGTGAAGTGATCGCCCCGCTCAACCGCGACGGCGACGAGATCGGCGCGCAGTGGCAAGACGGCGCGGTCACCATGCCGCCGGGCTTCCGTGACGCCTACCAGGCCTTCTGGCAGGCGGGCTGGCCCGCACTGGCCGCCAGCAGCGAAGACGGCGGCCAGGGCCTGCCCAGCGTGCTCGAAGCCATGCTCTACGAGATGCTCTCGGCCGCCAACCACGGCTGGACCATGGCGCCGGGCCTGCTGCACGGCGCCTACGAGTGCATCAAGCACCATGCGAGCGACGCGCTCAAAGCGCAGTACCTCGACAAAGTGGCCACCGGCGAATGGCTGGCCACCATGTGCCTGACCGAGCCGCACGCAGGCTCCGACCTGGGTCTGTGCCGCACCAAGGCCGTGCCACAGGCCGACGGCACTTACCTGCTGTCGGGCACCAAAATCTTCATCTCGGGCGGCGAGCACGACCTGTCCGACAACATCGTGCACCTGGTGCTGGCGCGCTTGCCCGACGCCCCGCCCGGCCCCAAAGGCCTGTCGCTCTTCCTCGTGCCCAAGTTCTACCCCGACGGCACGCGCAGCCGCGTGCATTGCGAGCGCATCGAAGAAAAAATGGGCCTGCACGGCAGCCCCACCTGCGTGATGCGCTTTGACGAAGCCGCCAGCCAGATCGTGGGCGAACCCGGCAAGGGCCTGAACGCGATGTTCATCATGATGAACGCCGCGCGCCTGCACGTGGCCCTGCAAGGCATTGGCCTGCTGGACGCCGCCTGGCAAAAGGCCGACGCCTACGCACAAGAGCGCCGCCAGATGCGCGCACCCGGCAAGGGCAAATCGGCTGGCGAAGCCGATCTGATCGTCGAACACCCGGCTGTGCGCCGCATCCTCGACACCCAGCGCGCCTGGGTCGATGCTGGCCGCGTGCTGGCCTACAAGACCGCCATCGAGCTCGACCAGATCAAGCACGGCGCGCCCGAGGCGCAACCCTTTGCGCAGCGCTGGTGCGCGCTGGTCACGCCGATCATGAAATCGGTCTTCACCCACCAGGCCTTCCACGGCGGCAGCGACTGCCTGCAGGTGTTTGGCGGCCACGGCTATGTGCGCGAGTGGGGCATCGAGCAGCACATCCGCGACGCCCGCGTGGCCATGATCTACGAAGGCACCAACGAGATCCAGGCGATCGACCTGCTGGTGCGCAAGGTGCTCGCCGATGGCGGCCAGGGGCTCAACGCCCTGCTCGACTTCGTCGAGGCCGATCTGCCCGCCAAAGCCGCCACGCGCACGGCGGCCGTGGCACGCATCGGCGCCCTGCGCGCGGTGACCAAGCAGGTCGTTGACGCCGCGCACAAGGACGCGCAACTGCCCTACCGCGTGGCCGACGATTTTTTGCGCGCCTGCGCGCTGGTGTTGCTCGACTGGGCCTGGCTGCGCATCGAAGCCGCCGTCGGCGCCGAGACCCCGAACGCTGCAGCGCGCTGGCAGGCGCCCGCGCAAGCCCTGCGCCAATGGGTGCTGCCTGAGTTCCAGATGCGCAGCTACATCATCGTGCAGCAGTGCACGGCCGTCGCCTGAGTACCATGCCCAAAGCGCGTGCCGCCAGCCCCGCCAAACCGCTCAAGACCGTCAAAGCGGTCAAGCCTCAGGCCGCGCGGCGCCAGGCCAGCCACCACGCGCTGCCGCTGGTCAGCGCTGTGGACCAGGTGGACACCCGGTATTTGCAAACGCTGCTGGGCTACAACGCGCGGCGCGCGGCGCTGACCATCATCGAGGCGTTTTTGGAACGCATGGCCGAATTCGGCCTGCGGCCGGTGGATTTTTCGGTGATGTCGGTGGTCCACCACAACCCGGGGGTGACTTCGCGCCAGCTGTGCGCCGCCCTGAATCTGCTGCCCCCCAACCTGGTGGGTCTGGTGCAATCGCTGCAAGCGCGTGGCCTGATCCGGCGCCTGCCCCACCCCACCGACGGCCGCGCCATGGGCCTGCACCCCACCCCCGAAGGGTGTGCACTGATGCAGCGGGCCGAGCAGGCCGCGGCGGAGCTGGAAATCGAAAAATCCAAGCGCCTGACCGCCGCGCAACGCAAAACGCTGCTGGAACTGCTGCAGAAAATTTACCTGTGAGCGCTCTGGATTCCCCGGTCAAGCCGGGGAATGACAGCACGTTCTGTCATCCTCAGGCTTGACCATCTTCTGTCATCCTCGGGCTTGACCCGAGGATCCACCCCTCAACGCGGCCGTTCGGCCAGGAAGATGTCGATGCGGCGGTTGCGCGCACGGCCCGCTTCGCTGGCGTTGTCGGCGATCGGCTCGCGCGAGCCGCGGCCGTCGATGCTGATGCGCTGCGTGGCCACCCCGCGAGAGACCAGATAGTCGCGCGCGCTTTGTGCGCGGTTGACCGACAGCGGGTTGTTGATGGCATCGGTGCCGGTGTTGTCGGTGTGGCCGACGATGCGCACCTCCATCGAAGGCTGCTGGTTCAGGCCCTGGGCAAACTGGTCGAGGATCGGCATCAGGCGCGGCTGGATGTCGTGGCGGCCGCTGGCAAACGAGATGTCGTTGGGGATGCTGAGCTTGAGCTGGTTGTCGGCGGTTTGCGTGACCACCGTACCGGTGCCCGCGGTGGCCTGCTCCATCTGGCGCTTTTTCTCTTCCATCTGGCGCGACCACACATAGCCCCCCAGCCCGCCGAGGGCCGCGCCGATGGTGCTGGACTTGGTGTTGCCCCCCACCACTTGGCCGGCCACCGCACCGATCACCGCTCCGGTGGCGGCGCCGCGCTGCTCGGGGCTCATGGTGTCACAAGCCGTCAAGGCCCACACAGCGCCGAGGCTGACAACGCTGACCCACACACGGTGACGACGAAGTGTTTGCATCTGGGAATCCTCCTGAAAAATCGATGGGACCTGGCCCTGCTGGGCCAGGTGACGCGCGCCGAGCATAGCCAAGACCCAGCCTGCGCCTGTAACCCATTGTTGTCGGTGTGCTGACGCGCACCGCGCACCCGCAGGCGGGCGCCAATGCCCGGCTGGCATAATTTTGGCTTTCCCCGGCCGCCCCAGCCCGTCTGGCGTGGCCTGTTTTTTGATCTCGCCAGGACACCCCATGAACACCACCCCCTCTGGTCTGCAATACGAAGACACCACCGTTGGCGAAGGCGCTGAAGCCCAAGCCGGCCAGGACGTGGTGGTGCACTACACCGGCTGGCTCTACGAAAACGGCCAGCAAGGCGCCAAGTTCGATTCGAGCAAGGACCGCCGCGACCCCTTCGTGTTCGCGCTGGGCGCGGGCATGGTGATCAAGGGCTGGGACGAGGGCGTCGCCGGTATGAAGGTGGGCGGTGCCCGCACCCTGATCATCCCGCCGGAACTCGGCTACGGCGCCCGTGGCGCTGGCGGCGTGATCCCGCCCAACGCCACGCTCAAATTCGACGTCGAGCTGCTGGCCCTTGAATAAGCCCCTGGGGCAAGCTTGTGGATTCCCCGGTCAAGCCGGGGAATGACAGATTTTTGTGTCGCCCTCGCGCGCCCGGCTTTGTCATCCTCGCACGCCTGACTTTGTCACCCTCTGACGCCTGCCTTTGTCATCCTCGGACTTGATCCGAGGATCCAGCCCCCTGGATTCCCCGGTCAAGCCGGGGAATGACAAGTTCTGCACACCGGGCAAATGACCGATTCTTCAAACTGGGCCACGCACAGGCAAAAGCCCTCTTGAATTCCTGGAATTGGCCCCCAAGTGCGGGGCATACCTGTTTATTGCTGTTTTTTTAAGCACACATGTCCGAAAACACCGCCCCCCAAGAGCCCACAGCCGCCGAAGCGACCCCCGCGGGTGCCGACGCCCCGGCGCCCGAGGCCACACCCGATCTGGCCGCTCAGCTGGCCGAGCTGCAAGCCAAAAACGCCGAGCTGGCCGACCTGTACCTGCGTGCCCAGGCCGATGTGCAAAACGCCCGTCGCCGTGCCGACGAAGAGATCGCCAAATCGCGCAAGTTCGCCGTGGAGGCTTTTGCCGAAAGCCTGCTGCCCGTGGTGGACAGCCTGGAGGCGGGTTTGGCGATCGCCAACGCCAGCGTCGAGCAGCTGCGCGAAGGGTCTGAGGCCACGCTGCGCCAGCTCAGAAGCGCGCTCGAGCGCCACAAAGTGGTCGAGGTCAACCCGGCTGCCGGCACCAAGTTCGACCCCAGCCAGCACCAGGCCATCAGCATGGTGCCGGCCGACCAAGAGGCCAACACCGTCGTGACCGTGCTGCAAAAAGGCTTCCTGATCGCCGAGCGCGTGCTGCGCCCGGCCCTGGTCACCGTCGCCGCCCCCCAATAAACCGTCTGGGCTGCAGCGCTTTCACAGCTTGAAAAGCCGCGGCCTGTCCCCAATTCCAAACCAATTCACACCTTTTTGCGGAGTTCAACATGGGAAAAATCATCGGCATTGACCTGGGCACCACCAACTCTTGCGTGGCCATCATGGAAGGCAACACCACCAAGGTGATCGAAAACGCCGAAGGCGCGCGCACCACGCCCTCCATCATTGCTTACCAAGACGACGGCGAGATCCTGGTCGGCGCCAGCGCCAAGCGCCAGGCGGTGACCAACCCCAAGAACACCATCTACGCCGCCAAGCGCCTGATCGGCCGCAAGTTCGAAGAGAAAGAGGTGCAAAAGGACATCGACCTGATGCCCTACACCATCGCCAAGGCCGACAACGGCGACGCCTGGATCGAAGTCCGCGGCAACAAGCTGGCGCCGCCGCAGATCAGCGCCGAAGTGCTGCGCAAGATGAAGAAGACCGCCGAGGACTACCTGGGCGAGCCGGTCACCGAGGCCGTGATCACGGTGCCCGCTTACTTCAACGACGCCCAGCGCCAAGCCCCCAAAGACGCCGGCCGCATCGCCGGCCTCGATGTCAAGCGCATCATCAACGAGCCCACCGCTGCGGCCCTGGCCTTCGGCCTGGACAAGCAGGAAAAAGGCGACCGCAAGATCGCGGTGTACGACCTGGGCGGCGGCACCTTTGACGTGTCCATCATCGAGATCGCCGACGTCGACGGTGAAAAGCAGTTCGAAGTGCTCTCCACCAACGGCGACACCTTCCTGGGCGGCGAAGATTTCGACCAGCGCATCATCGATTTCATCATCGGCGAATTCAAGAAAGAGTCCGGCGTCGACCTGACCAAGGACGTGCTGGCCCTGCAGCGCCTGAAAGAAGCCGCTGAGAAGGCCAAGATCGAGCTGTCCTCGTCTGCCGCCACCGACGTCAACCTGCCCTACATCACGGCCGACGCGACCGGTCCCAAGCACCTGAACGTCAAGCTCAACCGCGCCAAGTTCGAGTCGCTGGTGGAAGACCTGATCGAGCGCTCGATCGCCCCCTGCCGCATCGCCATCAAGGATGCCG
>JBDLTR010000047.1:0-9416 GCA_039805705.1 Pseudomonadota bacterium | reverse complement strand
CTGAGCACCGCGCCCAGCATCAGCACCCGCATCACCCCCAGGCGCGACGACAGCACACCGCCCACGAAAGCGCCGACCAAGGTCATGACCACGCCGTAAACCTTGGTCACGGCCGCCACCTCGTCCTTGGTGTAGCCCATGTCCACATAAAACGGGTTGGCCATGATGCCCATCACCACATCGCTGATGCGGTAGACCGCGATCAGCGCCAGCACCAGCACCGCTTGCCAGCGGTAGCGTTGCCAAAAATCGGCAAAGGGCGCGATGAGTGCGCCACGCAGCCATTCGCCCACGGTGCGCGCGGGCGCCATGGGCTGCGGCTGCGGTTCGGGCGAGGCCAGCACGGTGAGCACGCCCGGCAGCAGGCTCGCGGTCATCACCAGGTAGGCCACGCGCCAGGCGCTGGCGTCGTAGCCCGAAGCCTCGGCGCCTTGCACACGCGCGGCGATCCACAGCACGCCCGCACCGGCCCAGATCATGGCCAGGCGGTAGCCGGTCTGGTAACTCGCGGCGAGCGCAGCCTGTGCGTCGGCACCCGCCGATTCGATGCGGTAAGCGTCCAGCGCGATGTCCTGCGTGGCCGAGCCAAAGGCCACCACCAGCGCACACCACACCAGGGGCGCCAGCTGCTGCGCCGGGTCGTTGAGGGCCATGCCCACCAAGCCCAGCGCGATCGCCCCTTGCGACAGCAGCAGCCAGCTGCGCCGACGCCCCAGCGCGCGCGTGAGCAACGGCAGCGGCAGCCGGTCCACCAGCGGCGCCCAGGCCCACTTGAAGCCATAGGCCAAGCCCACCCAACTCAGGTGACCGATGGTGCTGCGGTCGATGCCGGCTTCGCGCAGGCGAAAGCTCAGCGTGCCCAGCACCAAGAGCAGCGGCAAACCGGCCGCAAAGCCCAGCAGCAGCATGCGCAGACTGGCCGGCTGAGCGTACAGCGCCAGCGCCTGGCGCCAGCTGCTGCGGGGCGGGGCAGACGGAGAGAGAGGCTCGGACATGGCCCGATTATCGAGGCCTGCCCAGTGAATGCTTTGGGCTTATCATGCGCGCCATGTGCTGGCTCTGTGACCTCAAAACCCCTGCCCCGTCCGACGACCACCGTTGGCACCCGCGGCGCGGCTTTTTGCTGGCGGCGGGTGCGCTCGCGGCCACGCCCGCGCTGGCCCAGGTGGAGGTCGGCAAGTCGTCCGAAGTGCGCAAGTTGGTGCCGGCCGAAACGCTGGAGGGCTCGGCGCGCCAGCAGTACAGCCAGGTGCTGGCCGATGCCAAGGCCAAAGGCGCGCTGGCCCCGCCAGACCACCCCCAGCTGCAGCGCCTGCACGCGATCGCCAAACGCCTGATCCCCTTCACCGCACAGTGGAACCCGCGTGCGCGCGAATGGAAATGGCAGGTCAACCTGATCGGCAGCAAACAGCTCAACGCCTGGTGCATGCCGGGCGGCAAGATCGCCTTCTACACCGGCATCATCGACCAGCTGCAGCTCGACGACGACCAGATCGCCATGATCATGGGCCACGAAATGGCGCACGCGCTGCGCGAGCACGCGCGCGAACGCCTGGCCAAGACCCAAGCCACCAACGCGGTGATCTCGCTGGGCTCGGCGCTTTTGGGCTTGGGCCAGCTGGGCAACATCGCGGCCGATCTGGGTGCGCAGTTGCTCACGCTCAAGTTCAGCCGCGACGACGAGAGCGAAGCCGACCTGGTGGGCCTGGAGATCGCAGCACGGGCGGGCTACCGGCCCGAAGCCAGCGTGGAGCTGTGGCAAAAAATGCTCTCGGCCAACAACGGCAAGGGGCCGGAGTTCCTCTCGACCCACCCGAGTGGCGCCAACCGCATCCAGGAGCTGCAGGCCAATGTGCCCAAGGTGCGGCACCTGTACGAGCAGGCCAGCCGGGGGTGAGGCTGGATCCTCGGGTCAAGCCCGAGGATGACGCTGGGGTAGCCCTGTCGGGTCAAGCCCAAGAATGACACTAGGGTAGCCCTGTCGGGTCAAGCCCGAGGACAGCACCAGGGCAGCCTTTCGGGTGAAGCACAAGGATGAGGGGAAATCCCTTGTCATTCCCCGGCCTGACCGGGGAATCCATGCACTCACATGTCGCGCACGTAGGGGTTGCTGCGGCGCTCGCGGCCAAAGGTGCTCTCGGGGCCGTGTCCCGGGATGAAGACCGTGTCATTGCCCATGGGCCACAGGCGCTCGCGGATGCTGCGGATCAGGTCTTCGTGGTTGCCCTGCGGGAAATCGGTGCGGCCGATGCTGCCGGCGAACAGCACATCGCCCACAAAAGCCCGCTGGATCTCGGGCGCGTGGAACACCACATGGCCGGGCGTGTGGCCCGGGCAGTGGCGCACGTTCAGCGTGTGCGCACCGAGCGTGACGGTGTCGCCATCCTCCAGCCAGCGGGTGGGCGTGAAGGCGCGGGCGGGCGGGAAGCCGTAGTTCATCGCGGCCATCGGCAAGCCGTCGATCCAGAACTGGTCACCGCGGTGCGGGCCCACGATGGGCAGGCCCAACTGCTGCGCCAGATCGGCCGCGCCACTGCAATGGTCGAGGTGGCCGTGCGTGACCCAGACCTGCTCCAGCTTCACACCGAGTTGGTTCACCGCATCCAACACCACATCAAGGTCGCCGCCCGGGTCGATGACGGCGGCCTGCAGGGTCTGGTCGTCCCAGACGATGGAGCAGTTTTGCTGGAAGGCGGTGACGGGGATGGTGAGGTACTGGAGCATGGCCGCGCAATGGTACTGGATGCGCCGACACACCCCGGCCTGAGCGCTCAGGCGGGCCTCAGCCCCTCGTGCGCGCGCTGCAGCAGCTCGCGGATCTCTGCGCGCTGCGCAGCGCCAATGGGGCGCGGGTTCCAGTACGGGTTGCTCACGGCGATGTCGGCCGCCTTGTCCAGATCGGTGGCGCGCATGCCGATGTCGCGCAGCGCGGTGGGCGCGCCGTTACCCTGGGCCAGGTCAAAGAGGCCGGCCGCGGCGCTGGTGCCCTCGGCCACGCCCAGCGCGCGCGCGATGCGGCGCATGGCCTCGGGCGCGGCGCTGGCGTTGAAGGCCATGGCCTGGGGCAGCACCACGGTGTGGACTTCGGCGTGCGGCAGGTTGAAGCTGCCCCCCAACGTGTGGCACAGCTTGTGGTGCAGGGCCATGCCCACATTGCCCAGCACGGCGCCGCAGAGCCACGCACCGTAGAGGGCCTCGCCGCGCGCGGCCACGTCGTCGGCGCGGCGGCGGATGGCGGGCAGGGCCTGCGCGATGGCGCGGATGCCCTCTTCGGCCATCAGGTCCATCACCGGGTTGCTGTCTTGCGCGTACAGGCCTTCGGCCGCGTGCGCGATGGCGTTCATGCCGCTGGTCACGCTCATGGCCACGGGCAGGCTGAGTGTCAGCTCGGGGTCGTAGATGACGGTGCGCGGCAACACGCGCGGGTCTTTGCCGGTTTTCTTGAGGCCGGCTTCGGTGATGCCGTAGATCGGCGTCATCTCGCTGCCCGCATAGGTGGTGGGAATCGCCAGGATGGGCAAGCCCGAATCGAGCGCGATGGCTTTGCCCAGGCCAGTGGTGGAGCCACCGCCGATGGCCACCGCGCAATCGGCGCCCAGGCGGCGCGCGAGCTCGCGCGCTTCACGCGCGGTTTCGATCGGCACGTGCATGACCGCGCGCGCGAACACCCCGGCCGCGCGCGCGCCCAGACGCTCGGCCACCTGCTCGGCCTGCGCCGCTTGCTCGGGCGTGGACAGCACCAGCGCGCGCTGCGCGCCCAGCAGGTCGATTTCACGCTCCAGATGCGCCAAGGCGCCCGCGCCAAACACCACGCGCGAGGGTTGGCCGTTGTACACAAAGTCTTTCATGGGGGTGTCCTGAGGTTCAGGCCGTTGGTACGGCGTAGTCCACCTGGTGGCGGGCGATGCGCATGTCGCCGAGCTCGGCTTTCACACGCAGGTGCTCGGGGTGGGTGGCGTAGGCGTCGAGCGCGGCCTGGTTGTCAAACTCGCTGTAAAGCACCACGTCGCAAGCGTAGTCGACCCGGCTGCTGTCCACGCCGATTTCGAGGTGGCGCAAACCGGGGATGCGGCCACGCAGGCTCTCGAAGCTCTGGCGCAACTGCGCGATGTGGCGCTGCTTGGCCTCGGCGGTGTCGCCCGCCAGGTTCCACATCACGATGTGTCGGATCATCTGGTCGTCCTCTCGCGCGGCAACGCTTCAGGCGGCCTTGGCCGGGTTGAGCACGAAGTCGTATTCCATCAGGTAGCTGCCGTCGGCCTGCGCCACCCAGTCGCACACCAGCGATTGGCGCACGCCGAACACGGCATCCGAATCCAGGTAGTCGCTGTGGTCGCGGAACACGTGGGTGATCAGGGTTTCGTAGCCAGGGGCCTGGATCATGAAGTGCAGGTGCGCGGGCCGCCAGGGGTGGCGCCCCACCGCCTCGAGCATCTGTCCGACCGGGCCGTCGTGCGGGATGGCGTAGGGCACGGCCACGATGGAGCGGAAGTGGTAGCGGCCTTGCGCGTCCGCCGTGACGATGCCGCGCGCTTGCGCATGCCCCAGGTCGGCGTGCTGCACGTCGTACAGGCCGTCGTCGTCCGACTGCCACACGTCCAGCAGCGCGCCAGCGATCGGCTCGCCGTCGATGCCCCGGACCGTGCCGTGCACGGTGCAGGGGGTGCCCTTGGCGCCATTGGCAATGTCATCGCCCAGTTCGTAGTGCGGCGCGCCTTCGACGTGAAACGGACCAAACACCGTGGCTTCGGTGCAGCCGGCGGGTTTGTCGTTGTTCATGGCCACGGTCAGCATGGACAGGCCCAGCACATCAGAAAGCAAGATGAACTCCTGGCGCTTGTCGTCGGTGATGTGGCCACAGCGCGTGAGGAAATCGATGCCCTGGAACCACTCGTCTTCGGTGAGCTTGACCTCGCGCGCAAACGCATGCAGGTGCTGCACCAGGCCGGTCATGATTTCTTTGAGCCGGGGGTTGGCCGTGGCGTCAAAGCTGGCGATGACCGCCTGGGTGATGTTGTCTTGGTTCAAGTTGCGCATGGGGTCTCCGTGGGGCCGCCGAGGGGCTGGGCTGTGGGTCTGAACTCTATAATTTCAAAAATATTTCTCCAATACCATTTCGGCAAATTACTTTTCCTTAAATTGAAATAATGGACCGCTTCACCGAATTGGCGCTGTTTGTGGAAGTGGCCGAGCGAGGCAGCCTGAGCGGCGCAGCCCAGGCGCTGAACCTGTCCAACCCCGCCGCCACCCGTTACCTGGCTTCGCTGGAAAACCGCTTGCAGGTGCGCCTGGTCGAGCGCAACACCCGACGGCTTTACCTGACCAGCGAGGGGCGCGATTTTCTGGAACGTGCGCGGCATGTGCTGGCCGAGCTGCGCGATGCCGAATCCGCCATCCACCGCACGGCGGCACAGCCCAGCGGCGTGCTGCGGGTGAGCGCCTCGCTGTCGTTCGCCCTGCAGCTGATCGCCCCGCTGCTGCCCAAATACCACCAGCGCTGCCCGCAGGTGCGCGTGCACATCGAGACGGCCAACCGCTACCTGGACATGATCGACAACGGCATCGATGTGGCCATCCGCACCCGCGAGTACGAACCCGACAGCACCATCACGATCCGCCGTCTGGCCTCGACGCGCCGCATCCTGGCCGCCTCGCCCGGCTACCTGGCGCAAAGGGGCAGACCCCTGGTGCCGGCCGATTTGCAGCAGCACCCGCTCTTGCTCTATGTGCACGCCAACAACCCGAACGCCTTGAAGTTCAGCCGCGGGGGTGTGCAGCAATCGGTCACCGTGCAAGGCCTGCTGGAATCGAACGACGGGCAGGTGCTGCGTGCGGCGGCGCTGCATGGCCTGGGCATCCTGGTGCAGCCCAGCTACATCTTGTACGACGACATCGTGGCCGGCCGCTTGGTGCCGGTGCTCGGCGACTGGGATCTGCCGCGGCTGCAGATCAACATCGCCTACCCCAGCCGCAAACACCTTTCGGCCAAGGTGCGCTCGTTCATCGACTTTTTGACCGCTGAATTCGCGGCCAACGATTTTGAGAACAAGTGGACGCGCGCGATGTGAAGCCGCCCACGCGCCTCAGGGTGTGCCAAAGCCGTGGCGCGCGAACACCGCTTGCGCACTGGGCGACAGCAGCGCCTGTGCAAAAGCTTGCGCAGCGGGGTGCGTGCCCACGCGCACCGTGAGGCCGTAATCCGCGCTCACCTGCAAAGCCGGGGGTACGGCCACGATCTTCAGGCCCGGCGACTGGCGCTGGGCCACCACGGCATTGGTGCAGTAGGTCAGGAACACATCGGCTTGGCCCTGGTCCATGACCCAGGCGTAGGTGCTGCGCCCGGCCGGCGCCTTGGGCGAGGTGGGGCCGCCCGTCAGCGTCAAGGCCTTGCGTTCGAGCGCGGCGAAAGCGCCGGGTCGCAAGGTCTCGGCCTTGCGGAAGAGGGCCCAGGCGTAGTCGCCCGAGGGGTCGGCCTTGGGCGTGCTGGTGCCCAGGCGCACCGCCGGATCCAGCAGTGTCTCGAGCAAACGCTCGGGGGTGGTGCTCAGGGTCGCTTGGGTGAGGGCGCACAGCTGGTTGCGCGCGAACACGCGCGGCGCGCTCCAAGCGCCACTGGCCGCGAGTTTTTGCGGGTTGCCCATGTCGGCCGAGGCGAACACCTGGGCGGCCTCCCCTTTTTCGATGCGCTCGCGCAGCAGACCCGAGGCCGCAAACGACAGCGCCACTTTTTGACCTGTGGCGGCTTCGTGGGCCTGTGCGATCTCGGTCAGCGCCTGGCTCAGGCTGCCCGCCGCCACCACGGCAATCGGTTCAACGCTGATCGGCGTCTGGGGCGTGGCGCATGCCGCCAGCAAGCTGGCCGACACAAGGGCAGTGGGGGTCCATCGCATGGTGATTTGGGAGAGGGTTGAACGCAGTGCCCGATGCTACGCGCCCGCGCGGTCCAGGCCATACGGACAGACACGGTAAGAACAGCACTTCATAGGTGGGCGCGCGTGGCATGGTGCAAGCGGCCAACACCACACGCCGGCGCGGGCTGCGCTACACCGCGAAGTAACGCCCTTGCCGGTGGTTGACCGCGATCACCATGTTCAGCGCCAGCGCGCCCAGCACCGACAGCAGCATCTTGTCGGGGCCCGAGAGCCACAGACCCAGGCACAAGATCAGCGCATCCACCGCCATCTGCACCCAGCCGGCGCGCCATTGCCGCGTCTTTTGCAGGTAGATGGCCATGATGCTCACGCCGCCCAGGCTGGCACCGTGGCGGATCAGGATCAAAATGCCCGTGCCGGCCAGCAAGCCGCCCATGGTGGCGGCAAAAACCGGGTGCACCGGGCCGAGGCTGAGCCAAAGCGGCAGCAGCTCCACCCAGGCCGAGAGCAAAGCCACCGCGACAAAGGTTTTGACAGTGAAGCCCCCGCCCATGGCCCTGAGGCCGAACACATAAAACGGCAGGTTGATCACGAACAGCACCGCACCGTAGTGCCAGCCGGTGGGGTAATGGATCAGAAAAGCCAGGCCTGCGGTGCCCCCGGTGAGCAGCGCAGCCGCCTTGAAAAAAACCACCGCCAGGGCCACGAACAGCGTGCCCGTGAGCAGCCCCTGCACATCTTCAAACAGGCTGTGTTTGGACAGTGCTTGAAACTGCGCGGCGTTGTCGGCCTGGGGGGCGTTCATCAAAAGCCGTCCAGCGCGTACTCGATCGTGATCGGCGCGTGGTCCGAAAACTTCTCGGCTTTGTAGATGGCCTCGCTGCGCGCGGTTTCAGCGATCGCGGGTGTGGCCAGGTGGTAGTCCAGGCGCCAGCCCACGTTCTTGGCGTAGGCCTGGCCGCGGTTGCTCCACCAGGTGTAGCAAGCGTCGGTGGTGTCGGGCTGCAGACGGCGGTAGACGTCAACGATGCCGCCCTCGGTGGTGAGCTTGGTCATCCAGGCGCGCTCTTCGGGCAGGAAGCCGCTGTTCTTGAGGTTGCCTTTCCAGTTCTTCAAGTCGGCTTCTGTGTGCGCGATGTTGACGTCGCTGCAGACGACGAACTCGCGCTCTTTTTTCAGCGCCATCAGGTGCGGGTAAATCTTGTCCAGAAAGCGGAACTTGGCCTCCTGGCGCTCGGGGCCGGACGAACCGCTGGGAAAGTACACGCTGATGACCGACCACTTGCGCGCGGGCGTGTCGAAGCGTGTCTCCAGGTAGCGGCCTTCGGCGTCGAACTCGCCGCCGTCAAAGCCCACGATCACCTCACTCGGTTCGTGGCGCGTGTAGACGCCCACACCCGAGTAGCCCTTTTTCTCGGCGAAGTGAAAGTGGCCCTTGAGGCCTGCGAGCGCTTCAAACTTGCCCGCCACATCGGCCGCCTGGGCTTTGACTTCCTGCACACAAATACAATCGGGCGCATGTTGTTCCAGCCAGGCGGCGACGCCTTTGGTGGTGGCCGATCGGATGCCATTGAGGTTGAGGCTGGTGAGTTTGAACAAGGATGTCCCCATGATGAACGCCGCAGGCAGCGCTTCGGCCCTGGCGCAGGAATTTGTGCA
This sequence comes from Pseudomonadota bacterium, assembly GCA_039805705.1. GTDB lineage: Bacteria > Pseudomonadota > Gammaproteobacteria > Burkholderiales > Burkholderiaceae_C > Limnohabitans_A. The sequence continues at coordinate 885 of JBDLTR010000047.1, read as the reverse complement.
GTTTGCGATCGAGTCGGGCGTGCTGCGCTTTGGCGAGTTCAAGACCAAGGCCGGGCGCATGAGTCCCTATTTCTTCAACGCCGGTCTGTTCGACGACGGCGCCAAGCTCGGTCGGCTCGCGCAATTTTATGCAAAGGCCCTGATGGCCAGCGGCATCGAGTTCGACATGGTCTTCGGCCCGGCCTACAAGGGCATCCCGCTGGGTGCGGCGGTGTCGGTCGAGCTGGCGCGCCTGGGCAAGAACGTGCCCTTTGCCTACAACCGCAAGGAAGCCAAGGACCATGGCGAAGGCGGCACCCTGGTCGGCGCGCCTCTGAAAGGCCGTGTGCTGATCGTGGACGACGTGATGAGCGCGGGCACCGCCGCGCGCGAATCGATCGCGCTGATCCAGGCGGCCGGTGCCACAGCGCATGCGGTGGCGATCGCGCTGGACCGCCAGGAAATGGCGACCGAAAAACAGGCCGATGGCTCCACCAAAGACGTGCCACACAGCGCCGTGCAGTACGTGCGGGGCACCCTGGGCCTGCAGGTCTGCGCGATTGCCCAACTCGAAGACCTGTTGGCCTACCTGGCGGCACAAGGCGGCAGCGAGCTGGGCGCCCACCTGCCCAAAGTGCAGGCCTACCGCGACAAATACGGGGTCTGAGCCTCGCCCGGCTTTTTCATTCCGCCCGGTCCCCGATCTTTCCTGGCTTTTCTCACTGTCATTGCCAGCCTCCCCTGTCATTCCCGGGCTCGATCCGGGAATCCAGCCTATTGGGCAACAAGAGTCCCACCGGCTATACTTGTATAGCAACGATTTCCTGGGAGGAAACCATGCTTGCCATCCGTCTGCCAGAAAACATCGAAACCCGCCTGGGCCAATTGGCTCAAGAAACCGGGTTG
>JBDLTR010000046.1:0-6572 GCA_039805705.1 Pseudomonadota bacterium | reverse complement strand
CAGCGGACCTTGTCCTCGCGCGAGACGGCAGCGTAGCCGTAACCGGGCAGGTCGGTCAGCACCGCGTCGGTCAGGCCCTGCTTGCCCAGGGCAAACAGGTTGATGTGCTGGGTGCGGCCTGGGCGCTTGGAGGCATAGGCCAGCTGCTTTTGCTGCGTCAGGGTGTTGATGCAGGTGGACTTGCCGGCGTTGGAGCGGCCCACAAACGCAATCTCGGGGACCTCGAGCTCGGGCAACTGATGCAGCTGGGCGGCGGTGGTCAGAAACCGGGCGGTGTGCATCCAGCCCATGGGGGTGACCAAGGCCGCATCAGGGGCTTTGCTGGGGGTGTTTTGGGGCTTTTTTGGGGGGGTGCGCATGGCGTGGGCATTCTCGCCCGGCCGGGCGTCAGGAAAGGGAAACGTGCCCCATTGTAGAATCAGCCGGTTTGAGATCCACCAATTTGTGCATCAGCCTGGATGAGACCATGAAGTCGATTGCCTTTTCTTTGACGACCCTGTTGCTGGCGGGCGCTGCCCTGGCCGCAGGCCCGGCCCCCAAGGCGGCCAAGCCCGATCTGGCCAAGGGCGAAGCCATCTTCACGGCCAATTGCGCCGCCTGCCACGGCGCGGACGGCAATTCTGGCTCCCCGGCCAACCCCAAGCTGGCGCAGCAACATCCGGAATACCTGGTCAAGCAATTGCAGGAATTCAAGTCGGGCAAGCGCGCCAACGCCATCATGGCCGGCTTTGCCGCCACGCTGTCCGATGAGGACATGCGCAACATCGCCTACTGGGTGGGCAGCAAGCCGGGCAAGCCCGGCTTTGCCAAGGACAAGGAAACCGTGGCCCTGGGCGAGCGCATCTACCGCGGCGGCATCTCTGATCGCAACATCGCCGCCTGCGCGGGCTGCCACTCGCCCAACGGCGCCGGCATCCCGGCCCAGTACCCGCGCCTGTCGGGCCAGCACGCCGACTACACTGCCGCCCAGCTCGTGGCTTTCCGCGACGGCGTGCGCAAAAACAGCGCCCAGATGACCGGTGTGGCCGCCAAGATGAACGACCGCGAAATCAAGGCGGTGGCCGATTACGTGGCCGGTCTGCGCTGACCGTTGGAGCGATCCGGCCCGCGTCGCCCGATCTCCTCTCATGCAAAGCGGGCTTTGTCCCGCTTTTGTTTTTTCTTGGCCACTGACTGTTAGCCTGTCGCGATGAGCACGTTCACCGAAACCCCGCAAGCCGATGCGTCCTCCGGATGGTGGAAGGCCTGGCAGGAGCTGCTGTCGTCGATGCGCTTCGCGATCGCGCTGCTCACCGTCATCTGCATCGCTTCGGTGATCGGCACTGTGCTCAAACAGCACGAGCCGCTGCCCAACTACGTCAACCAGTTCGGCCCTTTCTGGGCCGAGGTGTTCCATGCGCTGAGCCTGTACAGCGTTTACAGCGCCTGGTGGTTCTTGCTGATCCTGGCGTTTCTGGTGACCAGCACCAGCCTGTGCATCGCGCGCAACACGCCCAAGATCCTGGCCGACCTCAAGGTCTACAAAGAGGGTGTGCGCGAGAGCAGCCTGCAGGCCTTCCACCACAAGGCCCAGGGTGAGGTCGAAGGGGCGCCTGAGGCCGCCGCCCAGCGCCTGGGCCAGCTGCTGGTCAGTGGCGGCTGGAAGGTCAAGCTGCAGCAGCGCGAGCAGGGCTGGATGCTGGCGGCCAAGGCCGGCGCGGCCAACAAGCTCGGTTACATCGCCGCGCACTCGGCCATCGTGCTGGTGTGCCTGGGCGGGCTGTTCGATGGCGACCTGGTGGTGCGCGCCCAGACCTGGTTCGGCGGCAAAAGCGTCTACGCCGGCGGTGGCCTGATCGCCGATGTCCCCGAACAACACCGCCTGTCCGAGCGCAACCCCACTTTCCGCGGCAACCTCTTGGTGGCCGAGAACACGGTTTCGAGCACGGCGATCCTGAACCAGTCCGATGGCATCTTGCTGCAGGAGCTGCCCTTCGCGATCGAGCTCAAAAAGTTCATCGTCGAGTACTACGACACCGGCATGCCCAAGCTGTTCGCCAGCGACATCGTGATCCACGACAAGGCCACCGGCGAGCAACAAAGCGCGCGTGTCGAGGTCAACCGACCGGCCAGCTTCAAGGGCATCGAGATTTACCAGTCGAGCTTTGACGACGGCGGCTCCAGCGTCAAGCTGCAGGCCTGGCCCATGCAATCGGCCACCTTGCCCTTTGAGGTGGACGGCACCATCGGCAGCAGCACCGAGCTCAGCAACGGCAACGAGAAGCTGCGCCTGGAGTTCACCGGCCTGCGCGTGATCAACGTCGAGAACTTTGCCGATGCGGCCCGCGCCAGCGCGGCCAAGGCGGCCAGCGAAGCCGCGCCCAGCGATCTGCGCCAGACCATCGAAGACCGGCTGGGCGCTGGCCACAAAACCCGCACCCAGAAAGCCTTGCGCAATATTGGCCCCAGCGTCAGCTACAAGCTGCGCGACGCGGCCGGTCAGGCGCGCGAATTCAACAACTACATGCTGCCGGTGGACATGGGTGACGGCCAACCTGTCTTCCTGTTGGGCATGCGCGAGAGCCCTTCCGAGCCGATGCGCTATTTGCGCGTGCCGGCCGATGAGCAGGGGCAGCTCGACGGCTTCATCCGTTTGCGCGCTGCGCTGCAAACGCCTGAGCTGCGCGAGCGCGCGGTGCAGCGCTACGCCCGCTTGGCGGTCGATCCGCAGCGCCCCGACCTGACCCAGCCCCTGGCCGAATCGGCACGCCGCGCGCTGGACCTGTTTGCCGGCCTGGAGAAAGTCAAAGGCCAGTCGACGGGCGGTTTGCAGGCCTTGGCCGACTTCATGGAAGCGAATGTGCCCGAGGGCGAGCGCAACCGCGCCGGCGAGATGCTGGTGCGCATCTTGAATGGCGTGCTCTTTGAGCTCGATGCCGCTGCCCGGCAGCAGGCGCGCGTGCCGGCGCTGCCGGCCGACAAAGTGCAGGGCTTCATGAGCCAGGCGGTGTTGGCGCTCAGCGACGCGCCGCTGTACAACGCGCCCATGGTGCTGATGCTCAAGGACTTCAAGCAGGTGCAAGCCAGCGTGTTCCAGGTGGCCAGAGCCCCCGGAAAGACCGTGGTTTATCTGGGCTGTGCCTTGCTGATCCTGGGCGTGTTTGCGATGCTCTACGTCCGTGAGCGCCGCTTGTGGGTCTGGCTGACGCCGCAAGGCCAAGGCAGCCACGCGAGCCTGGCGCTGTCGTCCAACCGCCAATCCATGGACGTCGACCGCGAATTCGAGCAGTTGCGCACGCGCTTGCTGGAGCAAGGAAAGTCTGCATGAACACCACCACCGTGAGCCTGAACCCGGGTTATTTTTCGCAACGCAATCTGCTGGACTGGGCCTTTGCCGTGCTCGCGCTGGTGGGCACGCTGTTCGCGTTCACCCGCTACCAGCATGCGATGGACGTCTACGAACAGGGCATCTTGCTGTGCAGCTGGCCAGCGGCGGTGTGGCTGGCCTGGTTCTGGCGCCCGCTGCGCACGCTGATGCTGGGGGTGGCTGCCCTCTCGCTGTGGGCGGTCTGGAGCTACCAGGGCGAGCTGGCGCGGGCCGAACAGGTCTTCATGCTCAAGTACTTCCTCTCCAGCCAGTCGGCCATCCTGTGGATGAGCATGCTGTTTTTCATCAGCACCGTGTTTTACTGGGGCGGCATGTTTTTACGCGCCCAGGCCGATGTGCTCGAAACCCTGGGCTCGCGCATCGCCTGGGCGGCGGTGGTGCTGGCCCTGGTAGGCAGCCTGGTGCGCTGGTACGAGAGCTACCTGATCGGCCCGGACATCGGCCACATCCCCGTCAGCAACCTCTACGAGGTCTTCGTGCTGTTTTGCTGGATGACGGCGGTGTTCTACCTTTACTACGAAGCCCAGTACCGCACGCGCGCGCTTGGCGCGTTTGTGATGCTGGTGGTCAGCGCCGCCGTGGGCTTTTTGCTCTGGTACACGCTGGTGCGCGAGGCGCACGAGATCCAGCCCCTGGTGCCCGCGCTCAAGAGCTGGTGGATGAAGCTGCACGTGCCGGCTAACTTCATCGGCTATGGCACCTTCGCGCTGGCCGCCATGGTGGCGTTCGCCTACCTGATCAAGCAGCAAGCCCAAGAGTCGCGCTGGTGGCGCCTCACGCCGATGTGGTTGCTGGGCGTGGCACTGTGCTTTGTGCCGATCGCCTTTCGCCAGCGCGGCATCGCCGAAGCGGGCGGCAGCTACTGGTTGGGCTACGCCGCGATCTCGGCGCTGATCGCGGCCGGCATTTTGCTGGGCCGCCGGCGCATCGCCGAGCGCCTGCCCGAGCCCACGGTGCTCGACGACGTGATGTACAAGGCCATTGCCGTGGGTTTTGCCTTTTTCACCATCGCCACGGTGCTCGGTGCGCTGTGGGCGGCCGAGGCCTGGGGTGGCTACTGGAGCTGGGACCCCAAGGAGACCTGGGCCCTGATCGTCTGGCTCAACTACGCCGCCTGGCTGCACATGCGCCTGATGAAGGGCCTGCGCGGCACCGTGGCCGCCTGGTGGGCGCTGGCGGGTTTGGCGGTCACGACCTTCGCCTTCCTGGGCGTCAACATGTTCCTCAGCGGCTTGCACAGCTACGGCACGCTCTGAGCGGACGCCGCCCTGCAAGGGGCATTGAAAAAGACCACAATCCACACGCTGTGTGTGCAGGAGGTCTTTGATGTTGATCCGTTCTTCCCGTGCCGGTTTCGAGCACCCCATCCCCAGCGAGATCACGCCGCGTGCGCTCGTGGAGTCGCGCCGTCTGATGCTGCAGCAACTGGCCGCCGGTGCTGCGGGCCTCAGTCTGGCGGCCTGGGCCGCGCGCGACGCCCAGGCGCAGATGGCCCGCCCTGGCGTGCTGGCGGCGCTGCCAGGACAAGTGTCTGCCGTGCCTGGCGCGCAGACCCTGGACAAGCCCACCGCCTACAAAGACGCGAGCAGCTACAACAACTTTTACGAGTTCGGCACCGACAAGTCCGACCCGGCACGCCACGCCCACACGCTCAAAACCCAACCCTGGACGGTCGAGGTCGACGGCCTGGTCAAGAAGCCCGGTCGCTACGCGCTCGAGGACCTGATGAAGTGGGGCGCGATGGAAGAGCGCATCTACCGCCTGCGTTGCGTCGAAGGTTGGTCGATGGTGATCCCCTGGGTGGGCTATTCGCTGGCCGAGCTGATTCGCCGCGTCGAGCCGCAGCCGGGCGCGAAGTTCGTCGAGTTCGTGACCCTGGCCGACCGCGCCACCATGCCGGGGGTGCGTGGCGGCGTGCTCGATTGGCCCTACACCGAAGGCCTGCGCATGGACGAGGCCATGCACCCGCTCACCCTGCTGGCGTTTGGCATGTACGGCGAGGTCTTGCCCAAGCAAAACGGTGCGCCTGTTCGCCTGGTCGTGCCCTGGAAATACGGTTTCAAGAGCGCCAAGAGCCTGGTGAAGATCCGTTTTGTCGAGAAGCAGCCGGTCTCGTCCTGGGAGCAGGCCGCGCCGCAGGAATACGGTTTTTATTCCAACGTGAACCCCAACGTCGACCACCCGCGCTGGAGCCAGGCCAGCGAGCGCCGCATCGGCGAGGACGGTCTGCTGGCCAAAAAGCGCAAGACCCTGATGTTCAACGGCTACGAAGCGCAGGTCGGCCAGCTTTACGCGGGCATGGACCTGAAGAAACACTTCTGATGGCTGCGCACACCCCTGGGATTGAACCCATCAAAGCCCAACGTCCATGAGGGCTTGGCTGCGCACCCGCAGCGCCTGGTGGGCCTTGCTGGCCATCACCTTGCTGCCACTGGCTTCGCTGGTGTGGCGCACCTGGCATGACGATCTGGGGGCCAACCCGGCCGAGACCTTGATCCGCGCCACCGGCGATTGGGCCTTGCGCGGCCTGTGCCTGGCGCTGGCGGTCACCCCCTTGCGCTGGCTGCTGGGCTGGCCCGAGATCGCGCGCTTTCGCCGCATGCTGGGCCTGATGGGTTTTGGCTATGCCCTGCTGCACCTGCTGTGCTACGCGCTGTTCGACATGGCGCTGGACGTGGGCGAGATCGCGCGCGACATCGCCAAGCGGCCTTTCATCCTGGTGGGGTTCATCACCTGGCTGATCCTGCTGCCCTTGGCCGCCACTTCTTTCAACCGGGCCATCCGCTGGCTGGGCGCTGCGCGCTGGCAGATGCTGCACCGGGCCGTGTATGGCGCTGCTGCGCTGGCGGTGCTGCATTTTTGGTGGATGCGCTCGGCCAAAAATAACCTGGGGGAGCCGCTGCTCTACGGCGCGATCGTGGCCCTGCTGCTGGCTTGGCGATGGCACAAACGCCTGAAAAACCGATGAGCGCCGAGAGGGCGGTGGCCTGGGCGACGATTTGTGTCAGCCATGAGGCGCTCAGGGCACCGCCCATGCCAAGCGGCGCACATCCGGGGTAAAGGTTTAACCGACCAGCTGCTCCAGCGCAAACGTGTCGAACGCCGATTCACGCTGGCGGATCAAGTGGGCTTGCGTGCCATCGACCAGCACCTCGGCCGCCCGGCCGCGCGTGTTGTAGTTGCTGGCCATGCTCATGCAGTACGC
>JBDLTR010000045.1:0-21271 GCA_039805705.1 Pseudomonadota bacterium | reverse complement strand
CGGCCCGAATACTCGATCTGCTGCCACTGGCGCACCATGCCCAGGTAGCGGTTGTTGAGCGACAGCACCTTGATCGGGGTGTTGTACTGCAAGCAGGTGGACAGCTCCTGGATGCACATCTGCACCGAGCCTTCACCGGTCACGCAGAACACCTCGCTCTCGGGCTTGGCCAGCTTGATGCCCATGGCGTACGGAATGCCCACCCCCATGGTCCCCAGGCCACCGGAGTTGATCCAGCGGCGCGGCTCGTTGAACTTGTAGTACTGCGCGGCCCACATCTGGTGCTGGCCGACGTCGGAGGTGATGTAGGCGTCCACGTCCTTGGTCATGTTCCACAGGGTCTCGATGACCATCTGTGGCTTGATGACTTCGGTGTTGGCACGGTCGTACTTCATGCAGTCGCGCGAGCGCCAGCCTTCGATGGTGTCCCACCAGGCCTTGAGCGCCGCGCCGTCGGGCTTGAGGCCGGACTCGCGGATCATGCCCATCAGCTCGGTCAGCACGTCCTTGACGTCGCCGACGATCGGCACGTCGACCTTGACGCGCTTGGAAATGCTCGAGGGGTCGATGTCGATGTGGATGATCTTGCGCTCGACCGAGGCGAAGTGCTTGGGGTTGCCGATCACGCGGTCGTCAAAGCGCGCGCCCACGGCCAGCAGCACATCGCAACTTTGCATGGCGTTGTTGGCCTCGAGCGTGCCGTGCATGCCCAGCATGCCCAGGAAACGGCGGTCGGTGGCCGGGAAGGCGCCCAAGCCCATCAGGGTGTTGGTGACCGGGAAGTTCAGCAAGTCCACCAAAGCACGCAGCTCGGCACTGGCTTCGCTCATGAGCACGCCACCGCCGGTGTAGATGTAAGGGCGCTTGGCCGACATCAAGAGCTGCAAGGCCTTGCGGATCTGGCCGCCGTGGCCCTTGCGCACCGGGTTGTACGAGCGCATCTCGACCGACTCGGGGTAGCCGGTGTAGAGGGTCTTGTTGAAAGACACGTCTTTGGGCACGTCCACCACCACCGGGCCGGGGCGGCCGCTGCGGGCGATGTGGAAGGCTTTTTTCATCACCTCGGCCATGTCGCGCACATCCTTGACCAGGAAGTTGTGCTTGACGATGGGGCGGGTGATGCCGACGGTGTCGCACTCCTGGAAGGCGTCCAGGCCGATGGCCGCGGTGGGCACCTGGCCGGAGATGATGACCATCGGGATGCTGTCCATGTAGGCGGTGGCGATGCCGGTCACGGCATTGGTCAGGCCCGGGCCCGAGGTGACCAGGGCCACGCCCACGTCGCCGGTAGCGCGCGCGTAGCCGTCAGCGGCGTGCACAGCCGCCTGCTCGTGGCGCACCAGCACGTGCTCGATGGTGTCTTGCTTGTAGAACGCGTCGTAAATGTGCAGCACCGCGCCACCGGGGTAGCCCCAGATGTACTTGACGTTTTCGGCCTGCAGGGCTTTGACGAGGATTTCGGCGCCGCGCAATTCCTGACCCTGTGCGGCGGCGGCCATTTCGGCTTTGGAGATGTCCATGCTGTTCAACCTTTGTGAATTTCTCTGACGAAAAACCTTCGGTGCCCCTTGGCTCGACCCTTGTGGAGTGGCTTTGGGACTTGAGACCAACGCCATGGGCCCCTGTTTGTGAACGGGCCGGACGGTGATCCGTTTGCCATTTTTCAATTGCAAAGATGGGATTATCGCACTGTTGGCAGCCGCTGCGGCAAAGCCCCAGGGCCCATGTTGGGCTTCGGTGCCATAATCGGCGCCGTTTCACGTCCGAACACACACCTCTTGGCCACCGAAAAAGAACTTTCGGACTTCCTCAAGCAAGCCGAAAAAAAAGCGTTCAAACGCACGTACTACCATGTGCGCGACGAGGACGCGGCCCTGGACATCCTCCAGGACAGCATGATCAAGCTGTCCACCCACTACGGTGACAAGCCCATCGGCGAGTTGCCCTTGCTGTTTCAGCGCATCCTCTCGAACACCACGCTGGACTGGTTCCGCCGCCAAAAAACCCGCAATGCCCACTTCACCAACCTGGCCGACTTCAGCGCGCCCGAAGGGCCCGATGACTTTGACTTGCTCGAAGTCAACGCCAGCGCCGAAGAGGGCCAGCTCAGCGAAAGCGCCGAGCAATGGACCGGTCGGCTGCAAACCCTGCAGCAGATCGAGTCGGCCGTGATGGCCTTGCCCGCGCGTCAACGCGAAGCCTTCCTGCTGCGTTATTGGGAGGAGTTGGACGTCTCCGAGACGGCGGCCGTGATGGGCTGCACCGAAGGCAGCGTCAAAACCCACTGTTCGCGAGCGATCCAGGCTCTGCACCGAATCTTGTCCGCCCAGGGAATACGACCATGACCCACCCCAGCCGCATGGCCCACACCGAAGCCCTTGATCCCTTGGGCCACGCCCTGGCCGGCATGCTCAGCCAGGCCAGCGCCGAACTGCCGCATGACCTGAGCGAGCGCCTGCGCATCGCGCGCCAGCAGGCTTTGGCCGTGCGCAAGCCCGAGCCGGCCCCCAGTCGCCAGGTGCTTCAGCAAGGCAGCAGCCTGGTGCTGTCTGGCCCGCCCAGCGAAGGTTTGGGCTTGTGGAGCGTCCTGGGCTCGGCCATTCCCTTGCTGGCCCTGCTGGCCGGACTGGTCACCGTGCAGCTGCTGGACCGGGAAAGCACGGTCTCGGAACTGGCCGAAATCGACTCTGCCTTGCTGGTCGATGACCTGCCCCCGTCGGCGTACTCTGATCCGGGCTTCATCCAGTTCCTGCGCCAAAACAGCAGCCCCGCCCACGAGGAATGACGGTTTGAAACTGCGCCGCACCCTGCCCGCGCTCCTCCTGGCACTGCTGGGAGGCTTTGCTGCATGGGTGTTGGGCCAGCACAGCAGCGCGTGGTCACAGGCCGCCCCCCCCAAGGCCAGCGCCGTCAGCGGCAGCGAGTGGCAACTGCTGAGCGCCAGCGAAAAACGGGCCCTGGCCCCGTTGGCGGCACGCTGGGGTGAGCTCACCCCAACCCAGCGCAGCAAGTGGCGCGCCATCGCTCGCCAGTACCAGCAGCTGTCTGCGACCGAGCAGACCGTCATGCACGAACGCATGAGCGAGTGGGTCGCGCTCAGCCCGACGCAGCGCAACCAGGCCCGACTGAACTTCAACACCGTCCAAAACCTGCCCAAGGGCGAGAAAAAGACCAAGTGGGACGAGTACCAGTCCCTGACCGAGGCCCAAAAACGCGAGCTCTCCGCCGGCGCACTCAGCCCCTCCAAGACGGCCGCGCCGAGCCCGAAGCCGGCCAACGCCGAACGCCTGGTGCAGCCCGCCGTGCGCACCCTGCCCCCGGCGGCCCTGCCGGCGCGCCCCCCGATCGACCAGAAAACCCTGTTGCCACTGCCCTCGCCACCCGCCAGTGAGCCTGGGCCCAAGGCAGCACCGGCCACAGAACCGGCGGCCAGCGAGGCCTCCGACACATGAGCGCCGACGAAACGGTCCTGAGCACCCCCTCTTTGGCGCGGCGCATGGCCTGCTGGTTCTACGAAGGGATCCTGCTGTTCGGTGTGGTCTTCATCGCCGGCTACCTGTTCAGTGCCCTCAGCCAAACCCGCCATGCCCTGGACAACCGGCCCGGCCTGCAGGCCTTTTTGTTTTTGGTGCTGGGCATCTACTTCACCTGGTTCTGGCACCGCGGCCAGACGCTGGCCATGAAAACCTGGCACATCCGGCTGGTGGACCGGCAGGGCCAGCCCCTGAGCCAAAAGCGCGCCTTGCAGCGCTACCTGGCCAGCTGGCTGTGGTTTGCCCCGCCGCTGCTGCTGACTTGGCCGCTGCACTTGCCCGCCCTTGAGGTGGCGGTCTTGACGCTGGGCTGGGTCGCGGTGTGGGCCTTGCTCAGCCGCTTTCAGCCCGAGCGCCAGTTTTGGCACGATGTGCTGGCCGGCACCCGGCTCGTCAGCACCCGCTGAGCCGTCCGCGGCGCAGGCCCGTCCGCGTCGGCGACAATCGGTCCATGTCTGCCCTGCCCCCTCCCGATCCCCTGGTCAATCCGCAAAAAAACCGCACCGGCCTCTCGCGTGTGTTGCACGCCGGCGGCTACTCGCTGCAAGGCCTGCGGGCAGGCTGGGCGGAGACCGCCTTTCGCCAAGAGGCCATCCTGGCCTGCATCCTGTTGCCGCTGGCATTTTGGCTCGGGCGCAGCTGGGTGGAGGTGGCCCTGCTGGCCGGCAGCGTGTTGCTGGTCATGATCGTGGAGCTGCTGAACACCGGCATCGAATCGGCGATCGACCGCGTCGGCCCCGAATGGCACGCGCTCTCCAAACGCGCCAAAGACATGGGCAGCGCGGCGGTGTTGCTGGCTTTGCTGCTGTGCGGTGGCATTTGGGCCGCCGCGCTGTGGACCGCACTTCGGGCTTGAAGATGTCCACGCCCGCTTTTTCCGTCTGTGTCTACTGCGGCTCCAAACCGGGGGCCCAAGCGCACTTCGAACAGGTGGCCCGCGCGGTGGGCCATTGGATCGGCCGCCACGGCGGCCAGCTGGTCTATGGCGGCGGCCGCAACGGGCTCATGGGCACGGTGGCCGACAGCACCCGTGCGGCCGGTGGTCGGGTGGTGGGCATCATCCCCAGCGCCCTGGTCGAGCGCGAATGGGCCCACACCGGCTGTGACGAGCTGCACGTGGTGGACACCATGCACGAGCGCAAGCGCATGATGATGGAGCGCGCCGACGCTTTTGTGGCCCTGCCCGGCGGCATCGGCACCTTCGAGGAGCTGTTCGAGGCCTGGACCTGGCGCCAGCTGGGCTACCACGACAAACCGGTGGGCATCCTCAACACCCAGGGCTATTACGACAAGCTGCTGCGCTTCATCGACCAGGTGGTGCAAGACGGTTTCATGGGCGACTGGCAAGTGGATTTGGTCCAGGTGGGTGACCAGGCCGAGGCTTTGCTGCAGGCCCTGGTGCAAGCGGCCGGCCTGAGCCAAAGCCTGCACCCCGAGCGCCTGTGAGCCGACCAGCAAAAAGGCCCGGCACCTGAAGGTGGCGGGCCTGCGCCGACAAGCGGGGGATCAGATCGCGCTGTCGTCCTGCTCGCCGGTGCGGATGCGGACCACGCGGTCGACCGAGGTCACGAAAATCTTGCCGTCCCCGATCTTGCCGGTGCGCGCCGCCTTGACGATGGCGTCCACGCAGCGGTCCACATCCTCGTCCTTGACCACCACCTCGACCTTGACCTTGGGCAGGAAGTCGACCACGTACTCGGCGCCACGGTAGAGCTCGGTGTGGCCCTTCTGGCGGCCAAAACCTTTGACCTCGGTGACCGTCAGGCCCGTCACGCCGCACTCGGCCAGGCCCTCGCGCACTTCCTCGAGTTTGAAGGGTTTGATGACGGCGGTGATCTGTTTCATGAAGACTGTCCTTGGTGTTCAGGCGCGAAAACGGTTGGTCATAGGATAACGCCAATCCTTGCCGAAACTGCGGTGTGTCACGCGGATGCCCACCGGGGCCTGGCGGCGCTTGTACTCGTTGGCCTTGATCAGGCGCGTGACCTTCTCGACGTCGGCGGGCTCAAAACCGTCGGCCACCAAAGCGGCCATGCCCTCGTCGTTTTCCATGTAGCGCCCGATGATGGCGTCCAGCACTTCGTAGGGCGGCAAGCTGTCCTGGTCTTTTTGGTCGGGGCGCAGCTCGGCACTCGGGGGTCGGGTGATGATGCGCTCAGGGATCGGGTTGGCCCCCGTGCCACAGGGGTCGTGCTGGTTGCGCCAGCGCGCCAGCGCAAACACCTGGGTTTTGAGCACGTCCTTGATCACCGCAAAACCGCCGGCCATGTCGCCGTACAACGTGCAGTAGCCGGTGGCCATCTCGCTCTTGTTGCCCGTGGTCAGCACAATGGCGCCGGTTTTGTTGGACAGGGCCATCAGCAGGGTGCCGCGGATGCGGGCCTGGATGTTTTCCTCGGTCGCATCCTCGGGCAGGCCCTCAAACTGGCCGCTCAGGGCCTGTTTGAAACCATCGAAGAGCGGCGCAATCGCGATCTCGTCGTAGCGCACACCCAGGCGCTTGGCCATGTCGCGGCTGTCGATCCAGCTGATGTCGGCGGTGTAGGGCGAAGGCATCATCACCGCATGGATCTTGTCAGCACCGATCGCGTCCACCGCGATCGCCAGCACCAGGGCCGAATCGATGCCCCCCGACAGGCCCAGGATGGCCTTGTGAAAACCGTTTTTGCCCAGGTAGTCGCGCACCCCGAGCACCAGGGCGTCCCACAGCTCGGCCTCGGGCGTGGGCAAGGCTTGCACCGGCTGGGCCGAAGGACCGAGCAGCGCGCGGCCGCCTTGCAGGGACACCGGCAGCTCCAGCGCGGCCTCGCGAAAGCCTTCGGCACGCGCCACCACCGTGCCCTGGGTATCCAGGGCGAATGACCGGCCTTCGAAAATCACCTCGTCCTGGCCGCCCACCAGGTGCGCGTAGACCAAAGGCAAGCCGGTTTCTTGCACACGCTCGCGCATGCGCTGCTCGCGCTCGGCGCTCTTGCCCGCATGGAAGGGCGAGGCGTTGATGACCGCCAGCAATTGCGCACCGGCCTCACGGGCCAGGCGCGCGGGCGCCTCGAACCAGGCGTCCTCGCAGATCAGCAAGCCCACACGGACACCGTCCACCTCGAACACGCCCACGCCTTCGCCCGGTGTGAAGTAGCGGCGCTCGTCGAACACCTGGTAGTTGGGCAGTTCGCGCTTGTCGTAATGCGCGACCACGCGGCCTTCGCTGAGCACCGAAGCCCGGTTGTGGCGGCGCGTGACGGCCACACTGCGCGTGCGCTCGCCACCGCCTTCGGGATGACCCACCACCACATGCAGGCCTTTGAGACCGGCCAGCTCTGAGGCGATGGTTTTCAGGGCATCATCGCAAGCGTCGATGAAGGCCGGGCGCAAAAAAAGGTCTTCGGCGGCATAGCCACAAATCGACAACTCGGGCGTGAGCACGAGGCGCGCGCCACGGTCGTAGGCCTGGCGCGCCGCGTCGATGATTTTTCGGGCATTGCCCGGCATGTCGCCCACGACGAAATTGAGCTGGGCGACGCAAATCTGGAGGGTCATACAGGTGCAGGACGATGTGAACGGCGATTATGTCACCCGTGTCTTCGAGGGCATGGACGCCATCTCGCCCTCCGTGTGGGACGCCCTGCTCGCGCGCCAGCCCAGCCCCACGCCCTTCATGCGCCACGCCTACCTCAGCGCCCTGACCGACAGCGGCTCGGCCACAGCCCGCACCGGTTGGGTGCTGCGCTTGCTCACGCTCTGGCGCGGCGGTCTGCTGGCCGCGGCCTGTCCGGTCTGGCTCAAAAGCCACTCGCGTGGCGAATACGTGTTCGACTGGGCCTGGGCCGAGTCCTACGAGCGCCACGGCCTGCCCTACTACCCCAAGGCGGTGCTGGCTTCACCCTTCACGCCGGTGCCGGGCACGCGGCTGCTGGCCCAAGACGGCCAGGCGCGCGCAGCGCTGGTGCAGACGCTGCTGGCCTGGTGTGAGGCCCAAGCCCTGCCCTCGCTGCACATCCTGTTTGCCGACGCGAACGACCTGGACTGCCTCAAGCGGGCCGGTCTGATGCTGCGCCAGCAGGTGCAGTTCCACTGGCACAACCCGGGCTGGGCCGACTTCGAGGCATTTCTGGCCAGCCTGAGCCAGGACAAGCGCAAAAAAATCCGCCAGGAGCGGCGCAAGGTGCGCGAAGCCGGCGTGGTGTTCCGCGCCGTGCCGGGCGAGCTGGCCAGCGAGGCCGACTGGGCCTTTGTGCAGCGCTGCTACCAGCAGACTTATTGGGAGCACGGCAACCCACCCTACCTGCAGCCCGGCTTTTTTGAAGCGATGCGCCGCGAGATGCCAGCCCACTGGCTGCTGTTCATCGGCGAGCGTGCGGGCGAGCCCATGGCCATGAGCCTGATCGGCCTGCAGCGCGCCGAAGACGGCACCCCCCAAGTGGCTTATGGCCGCTACTGGGGCGCGACGGCGCGCGTCGACTGCCTGCACTTCGAGGCCTGCTACTACCAAGCCATCGAATGGTGCATCGCCCACGGGGTGCAGCGCTTTGAAGGCGGCGCCCAGGGCGAGCACAAGATGGCGCGGGCCCTGATGCCCACGCCGACAGCCAGCGCGCACTGGATCGCGCAGCCGGCTTTTGCCGAAGCGATCGGGCGTTTTCTGGAGCGCGAATCCGCTGGCGTGGCCAACTACCTCGAGGTGCTCGAGCAGCACAGCCCCTTGCGCAAAAACGCCTGACAGACTCCCGCGCACGGGCCTTGCTCAGGCCTGGGCAGCGGTGACGACGATCTCGATGCGCCAAGCCGGGTCGGCCAAGGCGGCCTGCACCGTGGCGCGCGGTGGTGCATGGCCAGGCACCACCCAGGCGTCCCAGACGGCGTTCATGGCCGCGATGTCCTGAATGTCGGCCAGGTAGATTTGCACGCGCAGCAGCCGCGACTTGTCGCTGGCCGCCTCGGCCAGGCGCTGGTCGATCTGGCGCAGCACATCGCGCGTCTGGCTGGCGATGTCGGTCTGGGCGCACTCGGGCACCATGCCCGCCAGGTAGACCACCCCATGGAAGACGGCGGCCTCGCTGTAGCGCGCGGCCACATGGTGGCGAACGATCGCGCTCATGGCTGCTTGCGGCCGAGTTGGGACTCGGTGCCCGCGAACAAGCGGTTGATGTTCTCGCGATGCCGCCAGATCAGCAGCACCGCCATGGCGCCCAGGCAAGCCACCGCTGTGCCCGAGGCCGCCCAGGCCACCCCGTCACCGAACAGGTAGTAGGCCGGCGCAAACACCGCCGCTGCGATCGACGCCAGCGACACGTAGCGGCTGAAAAACACCACGATGGCAAACGTCATCAGGCTGGCCAGCGCCAGCAGAGGGTGCACGCCCACCAGCACACCCAAGGCGGTGGCCACGCCTTTGCCCCCTTGAAACCGGAAAAACACCGGGTACAGGTGGCCCAAAAACGCCGCCAGACCGGACAGCGCCGCCACCGACACGCTCAGATCAGAGGCAGCGCCCCAATGCAGCACACACCACACGGGCAGCCAGCCCTTGACCGCGTCCAACACCAGGGTCAGGATGGCCGCTTTTTTGCTGCCCGAGCGCAACACATTGGTCGCACCGGGGTTCTTGCTGCCATAAGAGCGCGGGTCGGACAGGCCCATCAGCCGGCTGACGATGACGGCGAAGCTCATGGAGCCGAGCAGGTAGCCGCCGAGCACAGCGGCGAAGGGCAAGAGGTTTTGCATGGAGAGGTCTTTCTGAAAGCGCAGCCGCTGGGTTCACAGCGCCGGATCGAGCAGCTCCCAGCGGATCGCGTCGATCTGCTTGAGCAGCTCGGGACTGAGCTGCACCTGCCAGGCGGCGATGTCCTCGTCCAACTGGGCCAGTGAAGTCACGCCGATGATGGTGCTGGCCACGCTCCAGCGGTGGTAACAAAACGCCAGCGCCATCTGGGTGGGCGTGAGGCCGTTGTCGCGCGCCAGCTGGTTGTAACGGCGTGCGGCGGCCAGCGCCTCGGGGCGGCCCCAGCGTTGCTTGCGCATCGAGTCGTAGCGGGCGATCCGGCCACCCTCGGGCTGCAGCGGTCCGGCCAGATCCAGGTCGTCGTACTTGCCCGTCAGCAGGCCAAAGCCCAGCGGCGAATAGGCCAGCATCGACACGTTCAGGCGGTGCATGGTCTCGTCGAGGGCGTTGTCGTAGGTGCGGCTGACCAGGCAGTACGGGTTCTGCACGGTGGCCACCCGTGGCAGGCCGTGTTGCTCGGCCAGGCGCACGAACTCGTGCACGCCATACGGCGTTTCATTGGACAGGCCGATGTGGCGCACCTTGCCGGCTTTGACGAGTTTGGCCAGCGCTTCGAGTTGCTCGTGGATCGACGTGGCCGAACGCTCCTTGCTCGGGTCGTAGTAGGCCATGCCAAACACCGGCACGTGGCGCTCGGGCCAGTGGATCTGGTAGAGGTCAATCACATCGGTCTGCAAACGGCGCAAGCTGCCTTCGCAGGAATTCAGGATGTCTTGCGCCGTCATGCCGCCGCCTTCGCGGACCCAGGGCATGCCGCGCGAGGGCCCGGCCACCTTGGTGGCCAGCACCACCTTCTGGCGCGTGCCAGGGTGTTTGGCGAACCAGTTCCCGATGATGGTTTCGGTGGCGCCGCAGGTCTCGGCCTTGGCGGGCACCGCGTACATCTCGGCGGTGTCGATGAAGTTGACGCCCGCCGCCAGCGAGCGCTCGAGGATGGCGTGGGCGTTGGCTTCGTTGACCTGTTCGCCAAAGGTCATGGTGCCCAGGCAGATGGGGGTGACGTGCAGATCGCTGGTGCCGAGTTGAACCTTGTCCATGGGGTGTCTCTGTGGGGGGTGTTGAAATGCGTGGGCGATTGTGTCACGGCCGCGCGGCTTGTTCGGCGGCGCGGGCTTCCTCCTGCAGGCGCAGCACGCGCCGCTGCACCTTGCCGGTGGTGGTCATCGGCAACTGGTCGATGAACTCGATCTCCTTGGGGTACTCGTAGGGGGCGAGCAGGCCGCGCACATGGGCCTGCAGTTCCTGACGCACCGTGTCGTCGAAGGCTTGCACATCGGTCGCCAGGGCACGGCGCGCCACATGGTCGGGCGCGTACACCACATAGGCTTTGACCAGCGCGCCGCGTTCGGCGTCGGGCTTGGGCACGACCGCGGCGTTTTGCACCGCGGGGTGTTTGACCAGGCAGTTCTCGATCTCGCCCGGGCCGATGCGGTAGCCGGCGGCCTTGAACATGTCGTCAGTGCGGCCCTGGTACCAGAGGTAGCCGTCCTCGTCGCACACCGCGACATCGCCGGTGCGGCACCAGTCACCGGTGTATTTGGCGCGCGTGGCCTGCTCGTTGCGCCAGTAACCGAGGAAGAACACCGGGTCGGGCTCGCCGTGCACATCGTGGCGGTGCACCGCCACCTCACCGGGCGTGCCGGGGGGGCATTCACGCCCAGCCTCGTCGATCACGGCCACGCGGTGGCCCGGGTAGGCCTTGCCCATGCTGCCGGCCTTGGGCGGCCAAAAACGCGCGCAGTTGCCCACCACATAGTTGATCTCGGTCTGGCCGAACATCTCGTTGACCGTGACGCCCAGCTGCTCGCGGCAGTAGGCGAACACCGCGTCGCCCACCGCTTCACCCGCGCTCATGATGGCTTGGAGCTGCAGGCGGTAGCGCTTGCGCGCCTGGGGGGCGGCCTTCATCATGGCCTTGAGCGCCGTCGGGAACAAAAAGGTGTGCGTCACGCCGTGCGTTTGCAAAATCTCGAACGCCGCCTCGGGCGAGAAGCGGCCGTTGAAGGCGACGATGGGCCGACCGAAACAGAGCGTGGGCAAAAGCGCGTCCATCAGGCCACCGGTCCAGGCCCAATCGGCCGGCGACCAGAACACCGCCTGCGAATCGCTGCCGGCGCGCGAGGGGTCAAAGCCGAACCAGTTCTGGCTGCAGACGAAGCCGGTGAGGTTGCCGATCAGCGCGCGCTGAGGAATCAGCGCGCCCTTGGGGTTGCCCGTGGTGCCGCTGGTGTAGATCAGCACCGCGGGGTCTTCGGCCCGCGTGGCCACGGGCGTGAAGGTATCGCCCTGCGACGCCGTGGCCTGCGCGTAATCGAGGTCGGCCTGCGCGGCCGCCGCGCCCACACCGATCACGCAGCGCAGGCCCGGGCATTCGGCACGCGCCTGGCGCACCGCGGCCATGGCCGCCTCGTCGGCGATCAGCACCGCCGCTTGGCTGTCCTGGATGCGAAAGGCCAGCGCCTCGGGACCGAACAGCATGGACAGGGGCATGGCCACCGCGCCCATCTGCAGCACCGCGATGTAGGCCACCGCGGTTTCAAAGCGCTGCGGCATCACGATGGCCACGCGCTCGCCGCGCTGCACGCCTTGTGCCTGCAAGACCCGGCTCAGGCGGTTGGCCGCCTGCTGCAGTTGCGCATAACTCCAGGCCTGGCCCAGGCCCTGGCCAGCGCGGTGCTCCCGAATGGCGGTGCGGCGCGCTGCATCGGCGCGGGCAGCCCAACGGCCGCAGCACACCTCGGCGATGTTGAACTGCGCGGGCACCTGCCAGCCAAAGCCCTGGTGCAGGGCGGCGTAGTGGTCGTGGACAGAGTCCTGGGGGTGACGGCGGGCCATGGCGGTGTCTCCTTATGATCAGTGCGTATGTACCCAATCTCGCGTGAATCGACCAGCACCTTCGTGTCAGTGCGGCATTGCCGCTACCACCTGCGGCAATGGGGCAGCAGTGATCCCAAGGCGCCCCTGCTCCTGCTGGCACACGGCTGGATGGACGTGGGCGCGTCCTGGCAGTTCATGGTGGACCAGCTGGACGCCGGCTGGCTGCAAGCGCGGCGCGTGGTCGCGCTCGACTGGCGCGGCTATGGCCTGACCGAGGCGCCCGAGGTCGACAGCTACTGGTTCCCCGACTACCTGGGGGATCTGGACGCGCTGATCGGGCAGCTCAGCCCCGACGCGCCGATCGACCTGGTGGGCCACAGCATGGGGGGCAATGTGGTCATGATGTACGCGGGCGCCCGGCCTGCGCGCATCCGGCGCCTGGTCAACCTCGAAGGTTTCGGCATGGCCGAGACCCGGCCCGAGCAGGCCCCGCAGCGACTGGGGCAATGGCTCGATGAGCTCCAAAAGCACCACGCCGGCGACAACACCCTGCACAGTTACCCGGATGCCGCCGCCGTCGCCGCCCGCCTGATGAAGAACAACGCGCGCCTGCCCCAGGCGCAGGCCGACTGGCTGGCGCAGCACTGGGCGAGGCCGGGCAGCGATGGCCGCTGGCGCATCCTGGGCGACGCCGCCCACAAAATCGTCAACCCCTACCTCTACCGCGTCGACGAGGTGCTGGCGGTGTTTCGCCAGATCACCGCACCGGTGCTCGCGGTCGAGGCCAGCGACGACTCGCTGGGCCAATGGTGGAAGGGCAAGTACACGCTCGAGCAGTACCACGCGCGGCTCCAAGCCGTGCCCCAGGTGCAAATCGCCCGCATCGAGGACGCCGGCCACATGCTGCACCACGACCAGCCGCAAGCGCTGGCCAGGCTGTTGCAGGATTTCTTGAGCGCCTGACAGGCTGTCACAAGCCCGTCTTTGCAGCCGCCTACAATCGCGCGTCTGTCGATCTGAAAGTTTGCCGTGCGTGTTGCCTTGCGTTGCCTGAGCCTGCTGCTCTTGAGCGCCTTGCCCCTGATCGGGCAGGCCGCCGACCACATCTGCCCCGAGTTCCTGGCCAAACCGGGCGCAGCCGAGCCCACGCACCGCGGCGAATTCACCTTCTCGCCCTACACCATCCATTGGAGCAACAACCCCGAGCACAAACACGTTTACCTGGTGGCCCTCGACGAGCAGCTGCCTGGCGACCGCCTGTGCGGCGTGGCGCTGTTCAGCAACTCCTTCGGCCAGCCCTCGGCCTATGTCTACGCCGGCCAGCAGTTCAACCAGCTGTTCGACCACCCCCGACTGTTCCTGAAGGTGACCGCAGGCATCATGTACGGCTACGTCGGCAAATACCAGAACAAGGTGCCGCTCAACAGCCACGGTTTCTCCCCGGCCATCATCCCGTCGCTGGGCTACAAGTTCAATGAGCACGACTCGGTGCAGGTCAAGCTCCTGGGCACCGCCGGCCTGATGTTCTCTTACGGCCGCCAGTTCTGAGTGAACCGCCCCCTCAGGCCTTCTTGAGCGCCTGCGCCAGCTCGGGCGCATAAGCGCCATCGACCAGCACAAACAGCATGCGGCAGACCCGCCCTGAGCGGTTGGCCCAGGCGTGGTTGGTGCCCCGCTGCACCACCACACTGCCCGGCCGGAGTGCGACTTCGCTGTCATCGAGCACCAGGGTCAACTCGCCCTCGATCACGACGCCGTAATCCACGCTCTCGGTGCGGTGCATCAAAGGGTGCGGTGAAGCGCTGTGGGCGGTGGAGGCTTGCTCGTCGCCGATCTGGCGGAAAGCCGCCTTCAGCTGCGCCATGTCTTGCTGCCTGAACGCTTCGGTCTCAGGGGGTATGTCGACAAAGCGGATGCGCGTGCCTTGCGCGGGCGGCGGCAACATCAATGGCCCCGTCGTTGGATCCGGCCCGTTGTCCACCCGGGCGGGCGCGCCCTGGGTCGACCAGACCTCGTGGAACACCGTGCCGGGTACGGCGGCAATTTCCTGCACCTTGGGCAGTGGCCCTTGCAGGACCACCACCGCCTGGCCTTCGGGCGTGTGGCCGGTGACGACGCGGTGGATCGGGGGCAATGACATGGCGACTCCTGCTGCTCGGTAAGTAAGGACAGGCCTGAAGCCTAGGGCTTGGCCAGCCTGCAGGGTGCTCGGGTTTGTACGGGTGTTCAGTTTTTTTGTACAGATGTTCAATATGCGGCATGAGCACCGCCTTGCAGGCCCGCAACCGACCCGTACAGCCGCCCCGCGCGGCGCGGGCCAGCGAGCGCCCGGATCGCCGCCTGGCGATCTTGCTCACCGCCGAAAAAATGTTCTCCGAACGTGGCTACCACGGCGTCTCGATCCGGCAAATCGCCGAGCAGGCGGGCGTGCCGCTGGCCCTGGTGGGGTATTACTTCGGCACCAAACCGGCCCTGTTTCGTGCCATCTTCGAGCGCTGGTCTTCCACCATCGAGGAGCGGCTGGCCCGCTTGCGCGAGACCGAGCGCGAGCCCTGGGATGGCGGCAAGCTCGAACGCATCATCGAGGCCTTTGTGGTGCCTGTGATCGCCATGCGCGCCAGCCCCGAAGGCGAGTACTACGCCCTGCTCATGACGCAAGGCATCTCGCCACCGATCGAGGAAGTCAGCCAAGTGATCGGCGACTTTTTCGACCCGATGGCGCAGGCCTTCATCCAGGCCCTGCACACCACGCTGGCCCACGAGACCCCCGCCATCACCCGCGCCACGGTGGCGTGGTGTTACCAGTTCGCGCTGGGCGCCTTGCTGCACCACATCGCCGACGTGCGCGTGGAGGCCCTGTCCCTGCACAACACGCGCGCCAATGACCCCAGCGCCGCGCCGCTGCTGGTGGCCTTCATCGTGCAAGGCATCCGCGGGGCTGTGGCCCAGCTGCACCCTTTCCCCCCCTCTTCCAAACCGCCCAAAAGGAGACCCGCATGACCCACCCAACCTCCCTGCGCCGCCGCACCCTGCTGGCTGGCGCCCTGGCCAGCACCGGCCTGGCCAGTCTGCCCGTGCGCGCGCAAAGCGCCACCAAGATCACCTTCGGTTTCACCGCCGTCAGTGATTTCGCCACCGTTTTCGTCGCCAAAGAAGAGGGCTTTTTCGCCAAACGTCAGCTCGACGTGGAGCCCAAATTCATCCCGCTCAACCCCTCGATCCCGCCGGCCATCGAAGCCGACTCGCTGCAGATGGGTGGCCCCACGCCCTCGGTCTACCTGCAAGGCGTGGACGGTGGCCTGGACCATGTGGTCATCACCGGCGGTGGCTCCACCGCCAAATCCATGACGGGCGTGGGTTTTGTGGCCCGCACCGGCAGCAACATCCAAAGCGCCAAGGACGCGGTGGGCAAAAAGATCGGGGTGCCCGGCCTGGGCGCCTACCTGCACGTGTCCTTCCGGGCCTGGCTCAAAGCCAATGGCGTGGACTACAACAAAGTGCAGTTCGTCGAAGCCGCCTTCCCGCAGCACGCCGACCTGCTGCGTGGCGGCTCTTTGGATGCCGTGATCACGGCCGACCCTTTCATGGCGCGCATCCTGCAAAGCGGCGCAGGCCATGTGGTCTCGCACTACACCACGCAGCTGCCCGAGGGCATGCCCACCATCCTCTACACCGCACGCCGCGACTGGGCGCAAAAGAACACAGCGGCCGTGGCGCGCTTTCGCGAAGCGATCGCCGAAGCCGCCAGCTTCATCAACGACCCCAAAAACAACGCCAAGGTGCGCGAGCACCTGGGCAAATACATCAAGCTCCCGCCCGAGGTGCTGGCCACCATCCAGATCAGCCCGCCGCTGCCAGTGATCCAGGACAAGCACCTGAGCTACTGGGTCGATGTGATGCGCGACCAGGCCATGCTCAAAGGCCCGATGAACGTGTCGCAGCTGATCGCGAAGTAAATCCATGGCCTTTCTGCGCTTCGACGAGGTCGCCATCCGGCTCGGTGGGCGAGAGATCCTCTCGCCCACCAGCTTCGAGGTCCGCCAGGGTGAGTTCATCTGCATCATCGGCCCCTCGGGCTGCGGCAAAACCACCCTGCTGCGGGCCGCGGCCGGCTTTGTCCGCCCCAGCAGCGGCGCGGTGCTGCGCCACGACCAGGCGGTCACCGCGCCCTCGCGCGAAGTGGCTTTTGTGTTCCAGGACTACGGCCGTGCCCTGCTGCCCTGGCGCAGCGTGGCCGGCAATGTGGCCCTGGCGCTCGAAGCGGCGGGCGTGCCCGAATCCGAGCGCCCCGCGCGCATCGCGCGCGTGTTGCAGACGGTGGGCCTGCAGGCGCACGCCGACAAATTTCCGCTGCAGCTCTCGGGTGGCATGCAGCAGCGCGTGCAGATCGCCCGCTGCCTGGCGCAAGAGCCTGAGGTCATGATGATGGACGAGCCCTTTGGCGCGCTCGACGCCATGACGCGCGAGAGCCTGCAAGACGAGCTGGCCCGCCTGGTGCGTGAGCAGGGCCTGACGGTGCTGTTTGTCACCCACGACCTCGAAGAAGCGATTTACCTGGGCGACCGCGTGATCGCGCTGCGCACCGACCCCAGCCCAGCCCAGCCCAGCCTGGCGGCCATGATCGAGGTGCCGATCGCGCACCCGCGCGACCAGCTCAGCACCAAGGAACACCCAGAATTCCTGCGGCTGCGCCGCGAGCTCTACCAGTTCCTGGGGCATTGAGATGTTGCGTCTGCTGCGTCCCCTGGTGCTGCCGGCCCTGCTGATCGCGCTGTTCGAGGCCTATGCCCGTCGCGCCAGCCTCTACAGCGACGCCATCGCCCCACCCAGCCAGGCCGTCCTGGCGTTTGTGCGCGCCCTGCAAGACGGCAGCCTGTGGCAAGCCACCGCCTTCACGCTGTCGGCCGCTGGCCTGGGTTTGGCCCTGGGGGCCCTGCTGGGCTTGCTCTGCGGCACGGTGCTGGGCCTGTCGGCGCGGGCCGCGCGCATCGGTTTTTTGTCGATCGAGGTGCTGCGCCCCGTGCCCTCGGTGGCGCTGATCCCGCTGGCCATGCTGGTGTTCGGTTTTGGCCTGCGCATGGAAGTCAGCGTGGTCGCTTTCGCCACCTTCTGGCCCATCCTGATCCTGGCGCAAAGCGCGGCGCGCCAGGTCGATCCGCGCCTGCTCGAAGTGGCGCAGGCGCTGCAGCTGTCCTGGACCGCGCGGCTCTGGAAAATCGTGTTGCCCGCCATGCTGCCGCGCCTGTTTGTGGCGTTGCGCCTGGGCGTGGCGATCGCGCTGGTGGTGGCGGTCACGGTGGAGATCGCGGCCAACCCCCACGGCATGGGCTACGCCATCATGATCGCGCAGCAAAGCATGGAGCCGGCCTTGATGCTGGCCTGGCTGTTCTGGATCGGCGTGGTGGGCGTGCTGGTCAACGCGCTGGCGCAAAAGCTGCAAACCGCGGTGGCTCGCCAAATGGGGGCCCAGCCATGAGCGCCGCGCGTGCACCGCGCCTGCGCGCTGGCCTGGAGGCCTCGGCCTTGTTGCTGGCGCTGGGGCTTTTGTGGTGGCTGGCCAGCCACCAGGGCTGGGTCAGCAAGGTGTTTTTGCCCACCCCCGAAGCCACTTGGCGCAGCCTCAGCGAGGGCTTGTGGGGCAGCGGTGGCGAACTCGCCGGTTTTGCCCTGGGCACGCTCGAGCGCATGGTGCTGGGCTGGCTGCTGGCCTCGCTGGCGGGCGTCGCCCTGGGCGCGGTGATCGGCATGTCGGCCACGGTGCGCGCCTGGGTGCAGCCCACCCTCGAATTCATCCGGCCACTGCCGGCTTCGGCCGTCATCCCGCTGGCCATTTCGGTGTTCGGCCTGTCGCCCGCCATGGTGCTGTCGGTGGTGGCTTTCGGCGCGATGTGGCCGGTGCTGCTGGCCACGGTGCACGGCCTGGCCCATGTCGAGCCGCGCCTGCGCGAAGTGGCCAACGCCCTGCAAATGGGCCACCTGGCCTTTGTCTGGAAGATGGGCCTGCCCAGCGCGCTGCCCGACATCCTGGCGGGCATGCGCCTGTCGATGACGGTCTCGCTGATCGTGTCCATCGTGGGCGAGATGATCGCCTCGCAATCCGGGCTGGGCCAGGCCATCTTGCTGGCCGCCCGTTCGTTCCGCGCCAGCGAGCTGTTCGCCGGCATCGTGCTGCTGGGCCTGATCGGCTTTGCCAGCAACGCCCTGCTCGCCCAGGCCGAGCGCCGCCTGCTGCGCTGGCAACGGCCCTGAACCCTTTTTCATTGACACCAGGAGACACCATGCCCCGCCGATTCGTTGACCTCTCCATCTTTCTCGAAAACGATGTGCTCAGCGACCCACCGCCGTTTGCACCGCAGATCGAGTACTTCACCCACAAGAACACGGTCGAGCAGATCGCCTCGTTCTTTCCGGGTTTGAAAAAAGAAGACCTGCCCGACGGCGAAGGCTGGGCGGTGGAGAAAGTGCAGCTGTCCACCCACAACGGCACCCACCTGGACGCGCCCTACCACTTCCACCCGACCCAGGACAACGCCCTGGGTGAGAAAAAGCCCGCCATCACCATCCACGAGGTGCCACTGGAGTGGTGCTTTCAGCCGGGCGTCAAGCTGGACTTTCGCCACTTTCCGGACGGCTATGTCGTGACCGCTCAAGACATGCAAGCCGAGCTGCAGCGCATTGGCCACACCCTCAGCCCGCTGGAGATCGTGGTGGTCAACACCCGCGCGGGCAGCCGCTACGGCCAGCCCGACTACGTGACCAGCGGCTGCGGCATCGGTTACGAGGCCACCATGTACCTGCTCGAGCGCGGCGTGCGCCTGACCGGCACCGACGGCTGGAGCTGGGACGCGCCCTTTGTGCACACCGCCCAGAAATACGCCGAGACGCGCGACGCCAGCCTGATCTGGGAAGGCCACAAGGCCGGGCGCGACATCGGCTACTGCCACCTCGAGAAACTGCACAACCTCGAAGCGCTGCCGCCCACGGGCTTTTTCATCAGCTGCTTCCCGCACAAGATCCGTGGCGCCTCGGCCGGTTGGACGCGTGCGGTGGCGATTTTTGACGACGCGCTGATGGCCAGCGCCTGAACCCCAGGACCCCCAAGATGCTCAACATCACCCACGACCCCAGCGCACGCAGCTGGCTGGCCTCGGCCAATGCGGCAGGCAGTGACTTCCCCATCCAGAACCTGCCGTTTGGCGTGTTCAAACGCCGCGGCAGTGCACAAGCCTTTCGCGGCGGCGTCGCCATCGGCGACCAGATCGTCGACCTGGCGGCCCTGGCGCAGGCCCAGGTGCTCAGCGGACTGGCCGCCAGCGCGGTGCAGGCCGCGGCCCAACCCCAGCTCAATGGCCTGCTCGCCCTGGGCGCTGCGGCTTGGCACGCGCTGCGCCTGGCGCTGTTCGAGGGCCTGCGTGAGGGCGCCAGCGGCCCCATCACCCAGGCCTTGCGCGCCAGCCTGGTCGCGCAAGCCGACGCCGAACACACGGTGCCGACCCAGGTGCACAACTACACCGACTTCTACACCTCGATCCACCACGGCCGCAATGTGGGTCGCTTGCTCAAACCCGATAACCCGCTCACGCCCAACTTCCAGTGGCTGCCGATCGCCTACCACGGCCGTGCTTCCAGCGTGGTCGTCAGCGGCACCGCCTACCACCGCCCGATGGGCCAGGCCATGCCCCCGGACGCACAGGCCCCGGTCTACGGCCCTTGCCGCCGCCTGGACTATGAGCTGGAGCTGGGCTTTTATGTCGGCCCTGGCAATCCCCTGGGCCAGCCCATCCCGATGGCGCAGGCCGAAGACCACATCTTTGGGGTGTGCCTGCTCAACGACTGGTCGGCGCGTGACCACCAGTTTTGGGAAATGGCGCCCCTGGGACCGTTTCTGGGCAAAAACTTCTGCACCAGTGTGTCGCCCTGGATCGTCACGCTGGAAGCCTTGGCCCCTTACCGCCTGCCTTTCACGCGACCAGCCCAAGACCCCCAGCCGCTGCCCCACCTCGACAGCCCCCACAACCGGGCGCACGGGGGTTTGGACATCCGGCTCGAAGTGCACCTGCAAAGCGCCCGCCACCGGGCCCAGCAGCTGCCGGGCGACCGCCTCTCGGCCACCAACTTCTGCCACCAGTACTGGACCCTCGCGCAAATGCTGACGCAGCACACCGTCGGTGGCTGCAACCTGGTGCCTGGCGATTTGCTGGGCACCGGCACCATCTCAGGCCCAACGGCCGAAGAGGCTGGCGCGATCGTCGAACTCAGCCGCGGCGGCACCCAAGCCGTGCCCTTGCCCTCCACCGGGGAACAGCGTCATTTCTTGGAGGATGGCGACGCGGTCATCCTGCGCGGCTGGTGCGAGAAAGCCGGCGCAGCGCGCATCGGTTTTGGCGAGTGCCGTGGCGAGGTGCTGCCGGCCGTGGGCTGAGCGGAGGCTGGGGCCTGTCGGCCCAGGCCCAGGTGCAGCCGTCGCTTGGGCTCAGCGCGCGTGCCCGGGCCGCATGCTTCAGGCCACCACCCTTTTCTGCCGCAACGCGGCGATGGCTTCGGCCGACAAGCCCAGTTCGGCCAACACCGCGTCGGTGTCGTCGCCGAGCTTGGGCGCGGCGTGGCGCAGCTGACCGGGTGTGCCCATCAGCTTGGGCACGATGCCGGGCACCTCGACCGTGTGGCCATCGCGGGTCTCTTGCGGGAGCACCATGTCGCGCGCGCGGTAGTGCGGGTCCTCCACGATGTCTTTGGCGGTGTAGACGCGGCCGGCGGGCACGCTGGCCTCGCCGAGCGCGGCCAGCACATCGCCCACTGAACGCGACTGGGTCCAGGCCTCGATGGCCGCATCGATCTCCTGCACACGCGCGACGCGGCCAGCGTTGCTGGCCAGCTGTGGGTCCTGGCCCAAGTCCTCCCGGCCGATCACCGCCATCAGGCGCTTGAAGATGCTGTCACCGTTGCCGGCGACCAAGACCACGCCATCCTGGCAGCGGTAGGCGTTGGACGGCGCGATGCCCGGCAAGGCCGAACCGGCCGGCTCGCGGATGGCGCCGAAAGCGCTGTACTCGGGCACCAGGCTTTCCATCACGTTGAACACGGCCTCGTGCAAGGCGACGTCGATCACCTGCCCCTGGCCGCCGTTGACCTTGCGGTGGTA
>JBDLTR010000044.1:0-9021 GCA_039805705.1 Pseudomonadota bacterium | reverse complement strand
TCGCCCACCAGCTGGGTCAGGCGCGCTTCGATGTTCAGGTGCACGTCTTCGAGGTCCAGCTTCCATTCGAAGGCGCCGGATTCGATCTCTTGCGTGATCTGCGCCATGCCGCGCTGGATGTCGGCCAGGTCTTGGGCGGCGATGATGCCCTGCGCGGCCAGCATCTCGGCATGGGCCAGTGAGCCCTGGATGTCGGCCTGCCACAGGCGCTTGTCGAAGAACACGCTGGCGGTGTAGCGCTTGACCAACTCGCTCATCGGTTCCGAAAAGAGCGCAGACCAGGCTTGGGATTTTTTGTCGAGTTGGTTCGTCATGGTGGCCCGATTTTATCGGGGTGGGTCAACGCCCTTGGAACTCGCTCAGGGCCTGGGCAGGCGTGAGGATGCGCAGGCCTGCCGGGGCTTGCACGTTCAGCAGGTCTTGGTCGCCGCTGACCAGCACGGCAGCGGGGATTTGCAAGGCAGTCGCGATGAATTTGTCGTCATCAGGGTCGCGGCTCCATTGCCCTTGGCGATCGATCTCCACCCAGACCGCGCAGGCGGACAAATCGCGCAACACGCGCTCGCGCATCTCCAGGCTGATGTAGCGGTCGAACTTGGGGCGGTACAAGCGCGTGCGCAACTCTTCAAACGTGGGCTCGGAGAACACCAGACGGGCATGGGCCAGCACCTGCTGCACCAATGCGTAAGGACTGCCTTGCCTGGACAAGGCGGCGCTGATCAGCACATTGGTGTCCAGAACCCAGTCAGGATTCGTCACGCAGCAGCTCCTGCAGCAGCTCAGGCGTCATGCCGGCTTGCTCGGACTGGGCGCTGCTGGCTGCCAAGGTGTGCTGCAGGCGGTTGGCATAGAACTGGCGCATGGCTTCATAGTCTTCGGCCGAGACCATGACGCCCACCACCCGGTCATGGCGCATCACCCGCACGGGCTCGCGCTGGGCCATGTCGATGAACTGGCCGAATTGGGTCTTGGCTTCGTTGGCGGTGAGGGTGCGCATGGCGTCAATTTAGCACGAATCGAACGATTTGCGCGAATCATCTGTGCGGCCGGCATTTTATTTAGTGAATAAGAACTCATTTAATATTCCTCGATGATCCAATCGCACGCCACCCCAAGCCCCATCCTGTCTGCCGCGGTCCATGCAGCTGCCCAGCGCAGCGTGCTGTGCTGGCTGGCCACGGTCGACAGCCAAGGTCAGCCCAACGTTTCCCCGAAAGAGGTTTGGGCCATCGCTGACGAGCAGCATGTGGTGGTGGCCAACATCGCCTCGCCAGTCAGCGTGCGCAACATCGCACAGCAGCCCCGAGTGTGTTTGAGCTTTGTGGATGTGCTGGTGCAAAAAGTTTTCAAGCTGCAGGGCAGCGCGCGTGAGTTGTTGCCCACTGATGGCGATTACGCCTCCTGGGCAGCGCCTTTGTTGGCCATGACGGGTGATCGCTTTCCGGTGCGCAGCGTGCTGTTGATCGAGGTGCACTTCGTGCAGCCTATCGTGGCACCTAGTTATTGGTTGTATCCAGAAATCACCACCGAAGCTTCGCAAATAGACGCCGCCAGGAGCACCTATGGTTTGCACGGCCTGACTGGACAGTGAGCTTCAGGCTTTGTTCGAGACGTGGGAGGAGGATCTGTGGATAAAAAATTTGCGGAAGATTTTGCTGCGCAATGGCTGGTTGCCTGGAATGCCCATGACTTGCGCAGGATTCTGGGTCACTATGCCGAGGATTTTGAGATGCACTCACCGGTCATCACTCAAATACTGGGCGAGCCATCAGGCAGGCTGCGGGGCAAAGAGGCTGTCAGCAACTATTGGGCCAAAGCCCTGCAGCAGGTGCCCGATCTGAAATTCGAACTGCAGGAGACATTGCTGGGCGTTGATTCCATCACGCTTTGCTACACAGGGGTTCGTGGGCGGCGGGTGGCAGAGGTGTTCTATTTCGGACCCGACAAAAAAGTAATTCGCGCGGATGCGCACTATGGCGTCTGAGCCCCTCTGGTTCAGCCCGTGTTGCGCAGCCCCGCCGCAATCCCGTTGATCGAGATGTGGATACCGCGCTGCACCCGCTCGTCGGCCTTGCCTTCGCGGTGGCGGCGGATCAGCTCCACCTGCAGGTGGTGCAGCGGATCGATGTAAGGGAAGCGGTGGCGGATCGAGCGCGCCAGGGCGGGATTGCTTTCCAGGCGGTGCTTTTCGCCGGTGATCTGGGCCAGGGCGTCGGCCGTGCGCTGCCACTCGGCTTCGATGGCCGCAAAGATGCGCTGGCGCAGGCGCTTGTCGCTCACGAGTTCGGCGTACAGCGAGGCCAGCGCCAGATCGCTCTTGGCCAGCACCATGTCCATGTTGGACAGCAGGGTGCGGAAGAACGGCCACTGGCGGTACATCTTTTGCAGCAGGGCGAGTTGGCCCTTGCGGTCCTTGCCCTGTTGCAGGAAGTGCGCCACGGCTGAGCCGAAGCCGAACCAGCCGGGCAGGGTTAGGCGGCATTGGCCCCAGCTGAAGGACCAGGGGATGGCGCGCAGGTCTTCGATCTTGTGCAGGGCCTTGCGCGAGGCGGGGCGCGAGCCGATGTTCAGCTGCGTGAGTTCACGCAGCGGCGTGGCGCCGAAAAAGTAGTCGGTGAAGCCCGGCGTGCCGTAGACCAGCTCGCGGTAAGCGGCCATGCTGGCCTCCGACAGCGTGGCCGCCGCGTCCAGAAAGGCGCGCGTGGCGGGCTTGGTCGCTTGCAGCAGGGTGGCTTCGAGGGTGGCGGCGACCAGGGTTTCGAGGTTGCGCCGGCCGATCTCGGGGTTGGCGTATTTGGAGCCGATCACCTCGCCCTGCTCGGTCAGCCGGATCTGGCCGCGCACCGTGCCCGGCGGCTGCGCCAGGATGGCCTGGTAGCTGGGGCCGCCGCCACGGCCCACGGTGCCACCGCGGCCGTGGAACATGCGCAGCTGGATGTTGTGCGAGTTGGCAAGCTGGTCGAACAGCGCCACCAGCGCGATCTCGGCGCGGTAGAGCTCCCAGCTGCTGGTGAAGATGCCGCCGTCCTTGTTGCTGTCGCTGTAGCCCAGCATGATGTCCTGCTCGGCGCCCGAGCGCTGCACCAGTGCCGCCACGCCGGGCAGGGCGTAGAAGGCGCGCATGATGGGCGCGGCGTTGCGCAGGTCTTCAATGGTTTCAAAGAGCGGCACCACGATCAGATCGGCCTCGGCCTGCACGTCCAGCGTGCCACGCATCAGGCCCACTTCTTTTTGCAGCAGCAGCGCCTCGAGCAGATCGCTCACGGTTTCGGTGTGGCTGATGATGTAGTGGCGGATGGCTTGCGCGCCGTAGCGCTCGCGCATTTGCCGCGCGGTCTCGAAGATGGCCAGTTCGCTCTGGGTGAGGGCGCTGTAGTGGGCGCTGGGCACGCGCAGGGGCCGGGCGTCGTTCAACAGGCCCATCAGCAGCGCTTGCTTGGCGTCTTCGTCCAGTCCGGCGTAATCCGGCGCCAGACGCGCCGTGGCCAGCAACTCGGTCAGCACCGCCTCGTGCTGGTCCGAGCTTTGGCGCAGGTCCACCGTGGCCAGGTGAAAGCCAAACACCTCGACGGCGCGCATCAGCGGGCGCAGGCGCATGGCGGCCAGGGCCTCGCAGTGGTGGCTGCACAGCGAGGCGTGGATCACGCGCAGGTCGGCCAAGAAGTCCTCGGCGCGGGCATAGGGGTTGTGCGGTGCCACCGCGTGGCGCGCGGCGTCGCCGCCGGCCAAGGCTTTGAGCGTGGCGGCCAAGCGTGCGTAGATGCCGGTGAGCGCGCGGCGGTAGGGCTCGTCTTGGCGGTGCTCGTTGGTGTCGGGTGAGCGCTCGGCCAGCGCCTGCATCTCGGGGCCCACGGGCACCAGCATGGCCGACAGGGACAGCTCGCTGCCCAGGTAGTGCACCTCGGTCAGGTAGTGGCGCAGCGCCACCTCGCACTGGCGGCGCAGCGCGTAAGCCAGCGTTTGGGCCGTGACGTTGGGGTTGCCATCGCGGTCGCCACCGATCCACTGGCCCATGCGGAAAAAGCTGGCCACGTGCTGGCCGTCCAGCGCGGCCTCGAGCTCGGCGTAGAGCTTGGGGATCTCGCGCAGGAAGGTGGCCTCGTAATAGGACAGGGCGTTTTCGATCTCGTCGGCCACCGTGAGCTTGGTGAAGCGCAGCAGGCGCGTTTGCCACAGCTGCATCACGCGCGCGCGGATTTGCAGCTCGTTGGCGGCCAGTTCCTTGGGGCTGAGCGCGTCTTTGTTGGCGTTGACGGCGGCGGCGCGCGCCTTGATGGCGTCGCGCTCGGCCAGCAGGTGGGCGATGTCGCGCTCGGCGTCCAAGATGCTTTTGCGCTGCACCTCGGTCGGGTGCGCGGTCAGCACCGGCGAGACATGGCTGTGCGCCAGCGTCTGCGACACCGTGCGCGGCGTGATGCCGGCCCAGCGCAGGCGCTGCAGCGCGACGTCGATGCTGCCTTCCTGCGTGTGGCCTGCGCGCTCGTGGATGGCGCGGCGGCGGATGTGGTGGCGGTCTTCGGCCAGATTGGCCAGGTGCGAGAAATAGGTGAAGGCGCGGATCACGCTGACCGCGCGTTCGCCGGGCAGGCCCTTGAGCAGTTTCTTGAGCGCCTTGTCGGCCTCGTGGTCGGCGTCGCGCCGAAAGGCCACCGAGAGCTTGCGGATCTGTTCCACCAGCTCGTAGGCCTCGGCCCCTTCCTGTGCCCGGATCACGTCGCCCAGGATGCGGCCCAGCAGGCGGATGTCCTCGACCAGCGGTTTTTCGTTGTCGCGGCTTTGGCGTGGGCTGGGAGCGGGGGCGGCAGAGGGCATGGACGGGGCCGGTTTCATGGCGGTCTGGGGTGGGCGAAGAGGAGGGGGATGCAGACCCTGGCTGTCAGTCTCGCCAAGGTTGGGCCATGCTAGCATCCAGCAGCCCTCGGCCATGGCCAGCGGCGAGCCCCACCGCTTTGATATTTTTTGAAAGCCGCCTGCCGTGTCCGTCAACACCCCCGCCCGCGTCGTCATTGCCACCCGTGAAAGCCGCCTGGCGCTGTGGCAGGCCGAGCATGTGCAAGCCCTGCTGCGCGCGCGCGGCGCCGAAGTCACGCTGCTGGGCATGACCACCCAGGGCGACCAGATCCTGGACCGCTCGCTGTCCAAAGTGGGCGGCAAGGGCCTGTTCGTCAAAGAACTCGAGGTCGCGCTCGAAGAGGGGCGTGCCGACATCGCGGTCCACTCGCTCAAGGACGTGCCCATGGACCTGCCCGCTGGCTTCGAACTGGCCTGCGTGATGGAGCGCGAAGACCCGCGTGACGCATGGGTGTCCTCCCAATACGCGCGCCTCGAAGACCTGCCGGCGGGCGCGGTGGTCGGCACCTCGAGCCTGCGCCGCACCGTGCTGCTGCGCGCGCTGCGTCCGGACCTGAAGATCGAGCCGCTGCGCGGCAACCTCGACACCCGCCTGCGCAAGCTCGACGAAGGCCAGTACGCCGGCATCGTGCTGGCCGCCGCCGGCCTCAAGCGCCTGGGCCTGCAGGCCCGCATCCGCCACATCTTCGACGAGGCACAGATGTTGCCCGCCGCTGGTCAGGGCGCTTTGGGCATTGAAATCCGCGCGGGCCGCGACGACCTCAAGGCCTTGCTGGCCCCACTGGTGCACCCCGAGACCTGGCTGCGGGTGACCGCCGAGCGCGCGGTCAGCCGCGCCATGGGCGGCAGCTGTTCGATGCCGCTGGCCGCCCATGCGGTGGTGCAAGGCGGCGTCTTGCAGATCGACGCCGCCTGGGGCGAGCCCGAGGGGCCCGGCCCCCTGGTGCGTGCCCAAGCCAGCGGGCGTGAGCTCACGCCCGCCGCTGCCGAGGCCTTGGGCCTGCAGGTGGCGGCCCAGCTGCGCGCCGGCGGCGCCCACTGAGTCCAGGGAATCCGGGCATGGCCAGCGCCGCGCCGCGCGTGTGGGTCACCCGCCCGGAGGGGCAGGCCCAGGCCTGGGTCGACGCCTTGCGTGCACAGGGCATCGCGGCCGAAGCATTCCCCTTGATCGAGATCGCGCCGCTGGCCGATCGCGCGCCGCTGCAGGCCGCCTGGCGCGGCGTGGTCGATTGCGCCGCCCTCATGTTCGTCAGCGCCAATGCGGTCACACATTTCATGGCCTGCCGCCCCGAGGGCCTGGTGCCCACCGCCCAGGCCTGGAGCACCGGCCCGGGCACGGCGCAGGCCTTGCTGGCCACGGGCTGGCCGCCGGCGCAGATCCGCAGTCCGGCGGCCGATGCCCCCCGTTTCGATTCCGAAGCCCTCTGGGCTCTGGTGGCCGATGAGGTGCAGGCCTGGGTGCAGGCGCCATCGGCCCCCCAGGTGCTGATCGTGCGCGGCGCCGACGCCGAGGGCCAGCTGGCCGGCCGCGACTGGCTGGCGCAGCGCCTGGAACAGGCTGGCGTGCGGGTGCGCCAATGCGTGGCCTACGCGCGCCGCGCCCCCGCGCTCGACGCGGCGGCCTTGGCGCGCGCGCGCCAGGCGCTGGCGCAGGGCGACTGGTGGCTGTTCAGCAGTGCCGAAGCCGCGCAGAACCTGCTGCAAGCCCTGCCCGAGGCCCCCGGCCCCCAGGCCCGGGCCTTGGCCACCCACCCGCGCATCGCCGAGCGTTTGCGCGCGCAAGGCTGGCACCGGGTGGAGGTGGTGCCGGCCCCGCTGGAGGCGCAAGTGGCCTCGATAAAATCCCTCGCATGAACGCCCCCACCGACACCCCTGCCGCCGAGACCGCGGCGCAGCCCGAGGCACCGCCTTCCGTCACCCGGCCCTGGCTGACTTGGGCCGCGGGGGCTTTGGCGGTGGCAGCGCTGGCCCTGTCGGCCTTGCTCTGGCAAAAAATCGGCCGCATGCAAGAGCAGCTGGCGCGCCAAAGCCAGGACGCCGGCCAGCAATCGCTCGAGGCCAAGGCCTGGGCCAAACAGGCGCAAGACACCGTCAAGGACAACGCGGCGCGGCTGGCGTTGGTGGAAAGCCGTTTGGGCGAAGTCGCGCTGCAGCGTGGCCAGCTCGAAGAGCTGATCCAGAGCCTGTCGCGCTCGCGCGACGAGAACCTGGTGGTGGACATCGAATCCGCCCTGCGCATGGCGCAGCAGCAGGCCCAGCTGACGGGCAGCACCGAACCCTTGCAGGCCGCGCTCAAGAGCGCGCAGCAGCGCCTGCTGCGCGCGGCCCAGCCACGCCTGGCGCCGGTGCAGCGCGCCCTCGAAAAAGACCTGGAGCGTCTGCGCAGCCTGCAGACCCCCGACATCCCCGGCTTGCTGATCCGCCTGGACGAGGGCGTGGCCCTGGTCGACGCGCTGGTGCTGGCCAACCAGGCGCCCGCCGCGGTGGCCCAAGCCGCCGCTTCTGCCGCGGCGCCCGCCGCTGGCTGGTGGAGCCAGGGTGTGCAGGAGGTGCTCGAGCCGATCTGGTCGTTGCTGCGCATCCGCCGCATCGATGCGCCCGAAGCCATGTTGCTCTCGCCCGACCAGTCTTTTTTCCTGCGCGAGAACCTCAAACTCAAGCTGCTGAACGCGCGCCTGGGCCTGCTCGCGCGCCAGTACGAGGCGGTGCGCGCCGACCTGGCGCAGACCGTGGCGGCCACGCGGCGCTACGCCGATCCGTCTTCGCGCAAGACTGCGCAGCTTTTGCAACTGCTGGAGCAAGCCCAGCAACAGGTGCGCGTGGGCGAGGCGCCGCGCCTGGACGCCTCGTTGGCGGCCCTGGCCACCGCCGCAGCCGGGAGGTAAGCCATGCGTGCTGCGCTCTGGTTGATCGGCCTGTTCGCCCTGGCGGTTTCGGGGGCCTGGTTGGCCGCCAACAACAGCGGCACGGTGGCGATCTTTCTGCCGCCCTGGCGCATCGACCTGTCGCTGAACTTGCTGCTCTTGGTGCTGCTGTTGCTGTTGGCCGTGTTGCTGCTGGCGCAAAAAGCGCTGTCGGCCCTGTGGTCCTTGCCGCGCGAGGCCCGGCGCTGGCGTTTGCAGCAAAAAGAGCGGGCCGCGCACGCGGCTTTGCTCGAAGCCTATGCGCAGTTCATGGCCGGCCGCTATCTGCGTGCCCACAAAGCCGCCGAGCTGGTGCTCGCCCGCGAAGACGCGCTGCGCGATGTGACCGAGCACCCGCTGGGCCATGCCACGGCCTTGCGCGCTGTGGCGCATGTGATCGCGGCCGAATCGGCGCACGCCCTGCAGGACAAAGGCTTGCGTGACCAGCACCAGATGCAGGCCGCGCAGGAGGCGGCGCAGGCGGCCAGCACCGAACGCCAAGCCCTGCAGGAAGGCTTGTCTTTGCGTGCGGCGCGTTGGCGCCTCGATGACCGCGACGCCGAGGGCAGCCTCGCGCAATTGGCGCAGTTGCCCGGTGCGGTGGCGCGCCGCACCGTGGCCATGCGCATCCAGCTCAAGGCCGCGCGCCTGGCGGGCCAGACCGCGCGTGCGCTCGACACGGCTTTGCTGCTGGCCAAGCACCGCGCTTTCAGCCCCGCCGCCGCACAAAGCCTGGTGCGCAGCCTGGTGCTCGAGTTGATGGCGCAAAGTCAGGACGACAAGGCGTTTGAGCAGCTGTGGCTGAGCTTGCCCGAGGGCCAGCGTGCTTTGCCCGAACTCGTGGTGCAGGCCAGTCAGCGCTGGCTGGTTTTGGGGGGCGATCCCGCGCGGGCGCGCGCCTGGCTCAAGCCGGTCTGGGAAGCGCAGCTGGCCGCCACTCCCCCCGCCCCCATGGCCGAGCGCGCGCGCGTCACGCAGGCGCTCGAGGCCACCTTGCAGGAGGCCACGTCCGCCGATGCGCGCGCCTGGCTGGCCCGCGTCGAAGCCGCGCAGCGCGCCCGCCCGTCGGACCCGCTGCTGCAGTTTTTGTCGGGCATGCTGTGTTTGCGCCACCAGCTCTGGGGCAAGGCGCAAAGCCTGTTGAGCCAATCGGTCAAAGGTTTGGGGGATGCCACACTGCAGCGCCTGGCCTGGGTGGCTTTGGCCGAGCTGGCCGAACAGCGCGAAGACGCTCCTGCCGCCTTGCAGGCCTGGAAGCAGGCGGCGC
>JBDLTR010000043.1:0-11501 GCA_039805705.1 Pseudomonadota bacterium | reverse complement strand
CGGGTGGCCGGAAACCGGAACGACCTTGAGGGTCGTGAGGATTTCCGGACGGGCCCCGCAACGACGGATCACAGCCGCGCAGTAGCCCCTTGGCTTAGAAGCGGAAGTGGCTGAAGGCCTTGTTCGCCTCGGCCATGCGGTGCACTTCGTCACGCTTTTTCATGGCACCGCCGCGGCCTTCGTTGGCTTCCAGCAGTTCGTTGGCCAGGCGCAGGGCCATGGACTTCTCGCCGCGCTTGCGGGCGGCTTCCTTGATCCAGCGCATGGACAGGGCCAGGCGACGGACCGGACGCACTTCCACGGGCACCTGGTAGTTGGCGCCACCCACGCGGCGGGACTTGACTTCCACCATGGGCTTGACGTTGTTGATGGCGATGGTGAACAGCTCCAGCGGGTCTTTGCCGGTCTTTTGTTCCATGGTTTCGAGGGCACCGTAAATGATGCGCTCGGCAACCGCCTTTTTGCCGCCTTCCATGATCACGTTCATGAACTTGGAGAGCTCGACATTGCCGAACTTGGGATCCGGCAGGATTTCACGTTTAGGGACTTCGCGACGACGTGGCATTTTTCACCTCTTTGCTTCAGTTGATGGCTGGACGTCCTTGTTATCCAGACACCCCGCAAACCCATCCAGGATTTGCACTTACTCGACCCAACAGCGGGTCACTCCGTTCGAACAGGCTCGTCTACAAACCCGTTGAACACCTTTGTTCTTACATTCAGGAAAGCGATCAGGCCTTCTTCGGACGCTTGGCACCGTACTTGGAACGGGCTTGCTTGCGGTCTTTCACGCCTTGCAGGTCCAGCGAACCGCGAACGATGTGGTAACGCACACCGGGCAAGTCCTTGACGCGACCACCGCGCACCAGCACCACCGAGTGCTCTTGCAGGTTGTGGCCTTCACCGCCGATGTAGGAAATGACTTCGAAACCGTTGGTCAGGCGCACTTTGGCGACCTTACGCAGCGCGGAGTTCGGCTTCTTTGGCGTCGTGGTGTACACGCGGGTGCAAACACCGCGGCGTTGCGGCGAGTTTTGCATCGCGGGGCTCTTCGATTTGGTCTTTTCGACCTCACGGCCCTGACGCACCAATTGATTGATGGTTGGCATTGAAAACGTCCCTAAACGTTTGAATTGACAATAAAAACTTCTCCGCCCCAAATGCGGAAAAGCCCGCCAGTATAACGTCCTGGCAGGCTTTTGGCAAAGAAAGCGGGGAATCCTAGGTTGGCGGCCACTGACTTTGCCGCCCAAGGAACCCGGCCTGACGCCTCAAAAGCTCATTTGATCCACAGGCGCACGGCGTCCCAGGCGCGGCCAAACACCCCGGCTTGCTCCACCCCTTCCAGGGCAGCCAAGGGCACTTCCAGCAGCGCCTGTTCGCCCTGAAAGACCTTGAGGGCGCCCAGCGCCTGGCCTTTGCGCACCGGGGCCACGATGGGGTCGGGCCGCATCACCTGGGTTTTGAGCTGGGCCGCACTGCCGGCCGGCACAGCCACCACCAACGGACGGAAAGCGCCCAGCCTGACTTCGGCCACCTGGCCTTTCCAGACCTTGGGGGTGGCCACCGCCTGACCGGCGTCGAACAGCTTGACGGCGTCGAAAGCCGTGTAGCCCCAGTTCAGCAGTTTTTGGCTTTCGTTGGCACGGCTGTTCTCGCTGTCTGCGCCCAGCACGATGGACAGCAAACGGCGCGCCCCCACATGGGGGAAATCCCGCTTGGCCGTGGCCACCAGGCCATAACCCGCGGCCTGGGTGTGGCCGGTCTTGAGGCCATCGACGCTCGGGTCCCGAAACAACAGCAGGTTGCGGTTGGTGTCATTGGCCGCGGGCGTGCCTTCGTAGCGGTACTTCTTGATGGCG
This sequence comes from Pseudomonadota bacterium, assembly GCA_039805705.1. Classification (GTDB taxonomy): domain Bacteria; phylum Pseudomonadota; class Gammaproteobacteria; order Burkholderiales; family Burkholderiaceae_C; genus Limnohabitans_A. Next base: position 9,639 of record JBDLTR010000043.1, on the reverse strand, counting down.
TAATAGGGGATGTATTCGGGAAAGTCGCGCACCAGGCGCTGGGCCAGGATGCCCAGGTCGCGCGCAGTGGTGCTGTGGCCTGGCTCGGGGAACCCTTCTGGGTTTTTGTAGGCCGTGCTGTTCATGCCCAGGGCTTTGGCCTGGGCGTTCATGAGCTGCACAAAGCGTTCAACACTGCCGCCCACGGCCTCGGCCAGCGCCACGGTGGCGTCGTTGCCCGATTGCACGATCATGCCCTTGAGCAGGTCTTCCACCGGCACCCGCATCTTGGGGTCGATGAACATGCGCGATCCCGGCATCTTCCAGGCGCGCTCGGACACCGGCAGGGGCTGTTTGAGGTCGATCTTTTTGGCCCGCAGCGCATCGAACACCAGGTAGGCCGTCATCAGCTTGGTCAGCGACGCGGGCTCGACCGGCATGTCGGACTCTTTGGCCGCCAGCACTTGGTTGGCGGTCATGTCGATCAGCACATAGGCTTTGGCCGCCACTTCGGGGGGCTGGGGCATCTGCGCCTGGCCGAGCAGCGACCAACACAGCCCGCCAATGCCGACCAGCACTTGGAGCCATCTTGCCATCGGGACCTCAAGCCTCAAAAAGCCGCCGGCGCCAGCAAATGGCGCACCACCAGGGACTTGAGCAGCGGCAACTGCCCGTGAAAGAAATGCTCAACACCGGGGATCACCGTCACCGGCAAGGACTGGGGCCGGGCCCAATCCATCACGCTGGTCAGCGCCACCGTATCGTCCTGCTCGCCGTGCAGCACCAGCGTGCGCGGATGGAGTGCCGGAGCGATCGGGGCCACCGCAAATCGCGCAGCGGCGGTGCCCACCAGCACGATTTTTTCGGGGCTGCGTTCGCCCAACTGCTGCACCGCCTGGCTGGCCACAAAAGCGCCAAAAGAAAAACCGGCCAGCGCCAGCGGCCCCTCGGGAGCCTCTTGGGCGATCACGGCCATCAGGTCGGCAGCTTCGCCGCGGCCTTCGTCATAGGCGCCAGCGCTCGCGCCCACGCCACGGAAATTGAAGCGCAGCGCGCGCCAGCCACACTGCACGAACGCGCGCGCCAGGGTCTGCACCACCTTGTTGTGCATGGTGCCGCCAAACAGCGGGTGGGGGTGGGCGATCACCACCGTGCCACGCACCGGGCCCTCTGAGGGCAGGTCGCACAGGGCCTCGATGGCCCCCGCGCCACCTTGCAGCACCAACTTTTGCGTCGCGGCGTTCATCAGCGGCCCAGGTGCTCGGGCACGCGCAAGCGCTCGACCACCTCGCCGCCCTGGAGGTGGCACTCGACGATCTCGTCGATGTCGCTGGCGTCCACATAGCTGTACCAGACGCCCTCGGGGTAGACCACAGCCACCGGGCCGGCACTGCAGCGGTCCAGGCAACCGGCTTTGTTCACGCGCACTTGGCCCGGGCCGGCCAGCCCCAAGGCCTTGACGCGCTGTTTGCAATGGTCAAAAGCCGCCTGGGCGTTGTGCTGGGCGCAACAAGCCTCGCCGTTGGCACGCTCGTTGAGGCAGAAAAAGATGTGGCGTTTGAAATAAGAAGCGTTGTCGGAGCTCATGCCGAAATTGTAGGTGCCGACGGGCTTCAGGGCTGTGCGCCCGGGCGCGAGAGGCGGCGCACCAAGTGCCCCAGCAAGGCGTAAGGCCACAACCAGCCCAGCCACTGGATCAGGCCATGAAAGCGGATGAAGCGGCCTTGCTCCCAGTGCTGCAGGGTCTGCGCAAAGTACACATCGGCCGAGGCCTGGTTGAGCAAGGCCAGCTGCCAGACCAGCAAGACCAAGGCCAGCACCAGACAGCTGCGGGCCGAGCGCCCCAGCAAGAGCAACAAGGCCAGGGCCGCCAAAGCCAGCCCCAGCAGGACCTCCAGGCTGATCCAATCCCAGGCATGGCTGGGGCCATAGGTGAGCGCGGCCGACAAGGTGCTGGCGGCCACGCCCAGCAGCAAGCCCAGCACAAAGGCCACCAAGCGCTGCTGCGCGGTGCGCAGCACGCTGAACGCCAGCAGGCTGGGCAACATCAAGCCCATCGCGATGCACAGCCACTCGCTGATCGGCAGCAGAGGCTGCAACTCGATTTCCCGCAGGGGCAGCCAATCGATCCACGGGGTGTCCGCCAGCGCGTTGAACAGCGCCAACTCGGCCCTTTCGTACACCTGGCCCAAACCGAAAGGCACCGCCACCGGAAACAGCAAGGCCAGTGGCCACAAGGCCAGCAAAACCACCACGCCGCTGGACTCGCCCACGAACCAGCGGTCGCGCCAGCGGCTCCAGCGGTACAGCACACCCCAGGCTTCCAAGGCGCGCGCCAGCACCGCGCCCAACAGGGTCCCCGCCGCGTTCAGGGCCAAGTCGACATTGGAGGGCACGCGCGCCGGCAAAAACATTTGCAAAGACTCCATGGCCAGCGACAGCGCCACACCCCAGGCCGCGGCCAGCAGCACAGCCGGCCAGGACGGCCGCAAGCGCTGCACCGCCAGGCAAGCCAGAAAACCCAGAGGGGCATAGCCAAGCACGTTCGAGACCACGTCAAAGCCGGTCCAGTAACGCGGCAACGCCGCGCCCAGAAAGCTCCAGGGCGCGATGCCCTGCACACGCCAGCCCTCAAAAGGGTAGAGGCTGGCGTAAACGATCAGCCCAGCATAGAGCAGGGCCAAGGCCTGGGCGGCGGTGCGTCGAGGGGCCATGCCGCCGCCAGGGCCTCAAAAAGGCTTGACCACCACCAGGCACACCGCGGCCAGCATCATCAGCACCGGCGCCTCGTTGAACCAGCGGAACCACACGTGACCGCGCTGCATCTGCCCTGCCTCGAAGCGGCGCAAGATGCGGCCACAAGCGTGGTGGTAGCCCAAGAGCATGAGCACGATGGCCAGCTTGGCGTGCATCCAACCTTGTCCCGTCCCCAGGCCAATGCCGTAATGCAGCCACAGCACCAGGCCCAGCACCAAGGCCGGCACCGCCAGGATGGTCATGAAGCGGTAGAGCTTGCGCGCCATCAGCAACAGGCGGTCGCGCTCGGCCGCCGAGTCGGCCGGCACCATGGCCAAATTGACAAAAATACGAGGCAGGTAAAAAAGTCCAGCAAACCAGCTGGCGATGAACACGATGTGCAGGGCTTTGATCCAGAGCATGGGCACAGTGTAAAGGGGGCGGTTTCGCGCGGGGGCGGACAAAAAAAACCCCCGACACGAGGTCGAGGGCGAGAAGCCTTTTTGCTGTCACACATCAAGGCACCCGCTCAGGGAGGAAAAGCGGGGGGCGGCAAGCCGCCCGGAGGCAATGTAACAAATATCAAAACTGCCAACAAGGGAATTTTTGTTTTTTTCGCCACAGTCCTCGGGGCAAACTGGCAAAAGAGATTTCTTCGTGCGGGACACCGGCGCGCGCAGGACTTGGGGCAAAATTTTGCAATGACCCTGCACGCCCCCTACCCCCTTGGCCGCCCGCGCCGTCTGCGCCGCGATGACTTCACCCGCAACCTGGTGCGCGAGCACCGCGTCACCGCGCACGACCTGATCTACCCGGTCTTCGTGCTCGACGGCCAGAACCAGCGCCAGCAGGTCGGCTCGATGCCGGGGGTCGAACGCCTGTCGCTCGATCTGCTGTTGCCGGTGGCCGAAGACTGCGTGAAGCTGGGCATCCCCGTCATGGCGCTGTTCCCGGTGATCGACCCCGCCCTCAAGGACCCCACCGGCAAGGAGGCCATGAACCCCGAGGGCCTGGTGCCACGCGTGGTGCGTGAGCTGAAGAAACGCTTTCCGGAGCTGGGCGTGATGACCGACGTTGCGCTCGACCCCTTCACCAGCCACGGCCAGGACGGCCTGCTCGACGAGACCGGCTACATCCTCAACGACGAGACCAGCGCGGTGCTGGTGCAGCAAGCCCTGACACAGGCCGAAGCCGGCGTGGACATCGTGGCGCCCAGCGACATGATGGACGGGCGCATCGGCGCGATCCGCCAGGCGCTCGAAGCGCGTGGCCTGATCCACACCCGCATCATGGCCTACAGCGCCAAGTACGCCAGCGCCTTCTACGGCCCCTTCCGCGACGCCGTGGGCTCGGCCGCCAACCTGGGCAAGAGCAACAAGAAGGTCTACCAGATGGACCCAGGCAACACCGACGAGGCGCTCAAGGAAGTGGCGATGGACATCGCCGAAGGCGCCGACATGGTGATGGTCAAGCCCGGCATGCCCTATCTGGACATCGTGCGCCGCGTGAAAGACGAATTCCGCGTGCCGACCTTTGCCTACCAGGTCTCTGGCGAGTACGCCATGCTCAAGGCCGCCGCGCCCAACGGCTGGCTCGACCACGACGCCGTCATGCTCGAGAGCCTGCTGGCCTTCAAGCGCGCTGGCGCCGACGGCGTGCTGACCTACTTCGCGCGCGACGTGGCGCGCATCGTCAACCGCCTGCCCTGAAGCCCGCCGCGGCATGCGCGTTTTCACCGTCTCGGGCCGCCAGATCGTCGCGGGCGACAGCCTGCCCGAGCACTGGCCCGAGCAGGGCTATGTGTGGATCGCTTGCTCGCGCACGGCCTTTCAAGCCGAGCTGCCACGCTTGCAGGCCCTGCTGGAGCGGCTCACGGGCCAGGGCCTGGTCGACCTGCATGTGTCGGATTTGCTCAACGGCCAGCTGCCTTCGCATTTCGAGCCTGGCTCCCGCTACGACCTGATGGTGTTTCGGCGCCTGGCGCAGCGCGAAAACAGCGCCGAGGCCGACCCCGCGCGCAGCAAGCGCCCCGGCCCACCGGTGCTGCAGCGCATCGACACCAGTCCGGTGGGCTTTGCGCTGTTCGAGCGCCTGTTGCTCAGCGTGCACCCGGACGATTGCAGCGTGCGCGAGGCCTATGCCGCACGCCTGCTGGCTGCCGCGCAGACCGGCGGCGGTGTCGGGGGCGGCCCCGATGCGCGCTCGACCGGGTCACGCGGCATCCCGCACCACCCGGCCGACATGATGCTGCGCATCGTCAGCCACATGGTCGACGGCTATCTGGACCTGCGCCGTGAACTCAGCCGCCAGCTCGACCACTGGCAAGCCGAGCTGCTCAACCCCAAAACCCGCTTTTCGCGCTGGGATGCGCTGCTGCGCGCGCGTGTGGCGCTGCAACAGCTCGAAGCCCTGTGCGAAGACCAGCGCAGCGCCGTGCAGGCCTGGACCGGCACGCTGAACACCTGGGATGGCGATGCCCTGGTGAACGCGGCAGAGCTGGAGCTGCTCCACATCCGCAGCCGCGATGTGCTGGAGCACATCGAGCGCGTGGTGCAGCACGTGCGCCGGCTCGAGCACAACACCGAAACCGCGGTGCAAATGCACTTCAACGTGCAAAGCAACCGCACCAACGACATCATGCGCACGCTGACCGCGATCACGGCCATCTTCCTGCCGCTGAACCTGATCGCCGCGGTCTTTGGCATGAACTTCGAGTTCATGCCCTGGCTGCACCAAGCCAGCGCCTTCTGGTGGACGCTGGGCGGCATGGCCCTGATCGCGGCGACCATGGGCCTGGTGTTCTGGCGCAAGCGCTACCTGGCCCGCACGGGCGAATAGACCACGCTCTTGCCGTCATGGCCCGGCTTGACCGGGCCACCCATGGATGCTCGGGTCAGGCCCGGGCATGACCGGTGGCGAACGCGAGGGCGTCCAAGGCACACCCACGCCCTGTACAGAGCCCGCCCGTACAGCTCAGCCCAGGTGCTTGGCGAAGAACGCCAAGGTGCGCTCGCGTGCCAGCTGTGCCGACGGCGCGTGCCAGGCGCCACGCTGGTCGCAGTTGAAGCCATGGTGCGCCGCATAGGTGTGCACCTCGACTTCGGGATGGGCCTTGGCAAAGGCCTGCACCGTGTCCATCGGGATCCACTGGTCTTCTTGCGCAAAGTGCGCCAGCACGGGCACCTGCGGTTGGCGCGCGGTTTCTTCGGGCGTGGTCACGCCGCCGCCGTAATAAGGTGCCGCCGCACTCAGGCCCTTGAGCAGACAGGCCGAGCGCCAGGTCAACAAGCCGCCCCAGCAATAGCCGACGATGCCGACCTTGCCGCCCGAGGTTTTGGCCGCCTGGTCGATGGCGGCCTGGATGTCCTGCAGCACGCCCGGCGCGGGCAAGGCTTCGACGGCCGTCTTGTGGCCAAAGCCTTCGCCCATGTCGTCCTGGCTGTAGCCCAGCTCCACACCGGGCTTGACGCGGTGAAAACAGGCCGGCGCCACGGCCAGGTAGCCCTGGGCCGCATAGCCGTCGGCCACGCTGCGGATGTGGCTGTTGACGCCAAAAATTTCCTGGATCACCACCACCGCGCCACGCGGCGTGCCAGCGGGTCTGGCCTCGTAAGCCGGCACCGTGGTGCCGTCGGCGGCTTTCAATTCGATCATCGTTCCCATCGTGCTCTCCTTGCTGTGGTTCATGCCGCCAGGGCGCGCTCGACAAAGTCGAGGCGGTCCTGGCCCCAAAAAATCTCGCCCTCGATCACATAGCTGGGCGCGCCAAATACCCCTGCGTCGATCGCCGCTTGGGTGCAGCTTTCGTAGCGCTCTTGCACCGCCTGGCTGTGCGATTGTTCCAGCACAGCGACCGGCAGGCCTTGCTCGGCGAGCAACTGGGCCAGCACTTTTTCGTCGGCGATGTTGCGCTCTTGTGCCCAGCAGGCGGCCAGTACCGCGCCCGTGATGGCCATGGCCGCCTCCACCCCCTGCGCGAGGTCGGTGGCGATGATCAGGCGCGCGGCATCGTCGCCACCGACCGGGAAGAATTTCGGTTTGAGGTTCAGCGGCGCGCCCAGGTGCTGGCTAAAGCGCTGCAGCTCCAGCAAACGGTAGGCCTGGCGCTGGGGTGCGCGCTGGCCCAGCGGCAAGCCGCCCGAGATCGGGAACACCTTGCCGCCCAAATCGATCGGCATCACGCGGATGCGCGCGCCCGCTCGACGCGCGATGTCGGCAAAGCGCTGGTGGCCCAGGTAAGCCCAGGGGCTTTGCGGTGCGAGGTAATAGTCGACTGTGCGACCCATGGCGCCTCCTTGAGCGTGTGTAATGTTTGAGGAGTGGGTTGTACCCCTTGCCAACGATTTTTGCTGGAGAAAGGCCATGGACAAAGTCCTCTTGGTGACCGGCGGCAGCCGGGGCATCGGCGCCGCCACCTGCCGCCTGGCCGCACGCCAAGGCTGGGCGGTCGCCGTCAACTACACCGCCAATGCCTCGGCGGCCGACGCGGTCGTGCGCGACATCCAAGCCGGCGGCGGGCACGCCATCGCGGTGCAGGCCGATGTGGCCGACGAGGCCCAGGTGCTGCGCATGTTCGAACAGATCGACGCCCAGCTTGGTCGGCTCGGCGGCCTGGTCAACAACGCGGGCGTGGTGGACGTGACGGCCCGGCTGGACCAGATGGGCGTGGCGCGCTGGCGCCGCATGTTCGACATCAATGTGATCGGCAGCTTCCTGTGCACACGCGAAGCGGTGCTGCGCATGAGCACACGGCACGGTGGTGCAGGCGGCAGCATCGTCAACGTCTCCAGCGCCGCCGCGCGTCTGGGCGCGCCTGGGCAATACGTGGACTACGCGGCCGCCAAGGGCGCGATCGACGCCTTCACCATCGGCATGGCCAAGGAGCTGGGTGGCGAAGGCATCCGGGTCAACGCGGTGCGCCCCGGCCTGATCGAGACCGAGATCCACGCCTCGGGCGGCCTGCCCAACCGCGTCAAAGATTTGCAGCACCAGGTGCCCATGGGGCGCGGGGGCAGCGCCGAAGAGGTGGCCGAGCTGATCGTCTGGTTGCTCTCGGACGCCGCCAGTTACACCACCATGGGTTTGATCGACGTGTCGGGAGGTCGCTGATGTCCAAAATCAAAGTCTATTGGGAAGATTTCGCAGCAGGACAGGTGCGCGACCTGGGCACCATCACCCCCACGCGCGAAGAAATCATCGCTTTCGCCAGCCAGTTCGATCCGCAGCCCTTTCACCTCGACGACGAAGCCGCCAAGGCCTCGGTGTTCGGCGGTCTGTGCGCCAGTGGCTGGCACACCTGTGCCATGGCCATGCGGCTGATGGTCACCAACTTCCTGCACGAAACCTCCAGCCTGGGCTCGCCGGGTCTGGAGGGCATCAAGTGGCTCAAGCCGGTGTTCCCGGGGGACACCTTGCGCTTGCAAGTCACCGTGATCGAGATCAAACCCATGGGCAAACGCCCCGATGTGGGCATGACGCGCAACCACTGGGACATGTTCAACCAGCACGGCGACCAGGTGCTGCACATGGACGGCTGGGGCATGTTCCGCCGGCGCACCGCGGCCGCCTGAACAGTGCGGGGTTTTGACGTCGGCGCAGGCATCTTTTATGCTTGTCGCACCACCTCAGAACGCTGCTGACGGAGTTCGCACCATGACGGCCAACAGCCTTGTTGCGCAGCCCACGATCCGGCTGCCGATTGCCCAGATGCACCCCGTGTTCGACCCGGCCGAGGTCGAGCGCAAACTCCACAAACTGCGCGATCGCGGCCAAGGCCGCGAGCACGACAACCTGTGCAACACCTACGAGCGCATGCTCGAATCCGGGCCCCAGCGCTTTTCGGTCAAACCCTCGGGCCTGCCCGAGATGGCACCGCTGTACGACGCGCTGCCCAATTTTGGCGCCCCGCTGGACGAGTTGCGGCGCAACCTGGCCCTGAGCCAGGACAGCCAGGACCACCTGCAGATCACGCCCATGCTCTTGCTGGGGCCGCCCGGCGTGGGCAAAACCCATTTCGCGCAGGAGATCGCCAAGCTGCTGGGCACGGGCATGACCCTGGTGCCCATGAGCTCGATGACCGCGGGCTGGCTGCTCTCGGGCTCGTCCTCGCAATGGAAAGGCGCACGCCCAGGCAAGGTGTTCGAAGCCATTGTGGACGGGCAATACGCCAACCCGGTGATCGTCGTCGACGAAATCGACAAGGCCAGCAACGACGCACAGTACGACCCGCTGGGCGCGCTCTACAGCCTGCTCGAGCACGACACGGCGCAGCGCTTTGTCGACGAATTTGCCGAGGTGGGCATCGACGCCAGCCAGGTCATTTGGGTGCTCACGGCCAACGACGAGCGCCAAATCCCCGAGCCCATCCTCAACCGCATGAACGTGTTCGAGGTCGAAGCGCCCGATGCCGAGGCCGCGCGCAAGATCGCCCTGCGCCTGTACACCAGCATCCGGCAAGACCACGAATGGGGCCAGCGTTTTGCGCCCGAGCCCCCGGCCGCCGTGCTCGAGCGCCTGGCCGGCCTGCCACCGCGCGAGATGCGGCGCGCCTGGATGACCGCCTTCGGCAATGCCAAGCTCGACGGCCGCGACCAGGTGCAGGTGCAAGACCTCCCTGACGCCTCGAGCGGGCGCCAGCGCATCGGCTTTCTCAGCTGAAGGCGGCGCAACCTGGCCCGCCCGGCAGGGCAGTCGCTCACGCGGCGAAACCGGCTTTCATGGCTTCGCGCAAATGCGCCACCAGCGCTGCCACCGCGCGCGGCACATGCGGGGTGTAGGGGCGGATGGCAAAGAGGTGGCGGCCAAATCCCCCGTCCACACGCCAGTCGGGCAGCACCCGCACCAGCTGGCCTTTGCGCAGGGCTTCTTGGGCGCTGAAGTCGGGCAAGAGGGCGATGCCCGCGCCCACCAAGGCGGCTTCGCGCA
>JBDLTR010000042.1:0-15830 GCA_039805705.1 Pseudomonadota bacterium | reverse complement strand
GACGTTCTTGTCGACCACGGTCACGGCCGGCTCGGCCAGGATGGAGAGCGAGGGGTAGACCACGTCGAACTTGGTGTTGAACTCCTTCTCCAGAAGGTAGGCCTCGTTTTCCCAGGCGATCAGCACGTCGCCCTGGTTGCGCTGCGCAAAGGTGATGGTGGAGCCACGGGCGCCGGTGTCGAGCACGGGCACGTTCTCGTAGAGCTTCTTCACAAACTCCTTGGCTTTAGCGTCACCGCCATATTTGCGCTTGGCGAATTCCCAGGCGGCCAGGTAGTTCCAGCGGGCACCGCCCGAGGTCTTGGGGTTGGGGGTGATGACCTTGATGCCGGGCTTGACCAGGTCGTCCCAATCCTTGATACCCTTGGGATTGCCTTCGCGCACGACCAGGATGATGGTGGAGGTGTAGGGCGAGCTGTTGTGCGGCAGGCGCTTTTGCCAGTCCTTGGGGATCAGCTGGCCGTTGTCGTGCAGGGCGTCGGTGTCACCGGCCAGGGCCAGCGTGGCCACATCGGCGTCCAATCCGTCGATGATGGCGCGTGCCTGCTTGCCCGAGCCGCCATGCGACTGCTTGATGGTCACGTCCTGGCCGGTCTTGGCCTTCCAGTGCTTGGCAAAGGCCTGGTTGAACTCGACGTACAGCTCGCGGGTCGGGTCGTAGGACACGTTGAGCAGGCTGACCTGGGCTTGCGCCGTCCAGGCAGACAAGCCCAAAGTGGCAATCGCCAGCAGGCGTGTGAAACGGTGTTGACGGATGGTGTGGGTCATGAATCTCTCCAGAAATGCCTCGTCGTTTTGACGGTCGGCGGATTCTGGGAGACGTCAAGCAAAAAACAAACGACTGTTTTCTGATTAGCTCATGACCAAAACATCTGAAGCCTGTCGTGAAATCCTGAACATTCACAGCGTGTTGGCCGCACAGCTCGCTCAGCCGAACTCGCGAAAGCCCTTGAGCGGTGCCAGCGGCGCGAACTGCGGCGCGCGTTTGTCTTTCATGGCGGCAATCGCCTCGCGCACGTTCGCATTGCTCCAGATGGCGCCCTGGATCCAGCCCATCTGGCGCAGGCCGTCTTCGACGCTGTGGTCGCGCGCGTAGTGCAGCACCTGCTTGGTGCCCCAGATGGCAACGGGTGGTTTGCTGGCGATCTCTTGCGCGGCCTGCAGCGCCGCGGCCACGCAGGCCTCGTGCGTGGGCAGCACCTCGTTGACCAGGCCGTGCGCGAGTGCGCGCTCGGCCCCCAGGCGCCGGCCGGTGTAGGCGAGCTCCTTGACGACGGCCATGGGCAGGAGCTTGGGCAGGCGCTGCAGCGTGCCCACATCGGCCACCATGCCGATGTTGATCTCTTGCACGCAAAAGAAGGCGTCGGCCGTGCAGTAGCGCAGGCAGCCGGCCGTGACCATGTCGACCGCACCGCCGATGCAGCCGCCCTGAATGGCGAAGACCACCGGCATGCGCAGCTGCTCGAGCAGGCTGAAGGTGTGCTGCATGTCGGTCAGCAGGTCGTAGATGGCGGCGCGGCCTTCGGCGCTGGCATCGTCCATGCTGATCGCGCCACCGAAGGTCTGCAGGTCCATGCCGGCCGAGAAATGCTTGCCGGTGCTGGAAATGACGAGCGCACGCGCCGTGCCCTCGGCGTGCAGGCGCGTGAGGATCTCGTGCAGTTCGCGCCAGAAGGTCGGGCCCATGGTGTTCATCGCCTCGGGGCGGCTGAGCACCAGGTGGGCCACATGCTGGTCAGTCGTCAGGGAAAAGCAGTTCGGTTTGTCCATGGGGGATCTCCTGCGCTGGACTGTAGGGGGAAGCTTCACTGGGGCATGTCCCGGCCTTGACGAGCGAGCCCACGCGCACGCCCAGCAGCCGGATGCGCCGTGTCAGGTCCACCCGTTTCAGGCACTGACCGGCCACCTGCCGAATGCGATGGGCATCGGCCACGTGCGCGTCGATGCTCTGGTCGCGCGTGACGGCCTGGAAGTTGTCGTAACGGATCTTGATGCCGATGGTGCGGCCCTCGTAGCCCTTGCGCTGCAGGTCGGCCGCAACCTGCTCGCACAGCCGCGTGAAGATGGCGCCGAGCTCGGCGCGGTCGTGCACGGCGTGCAGGTCGCGTTCGAAAGTCGTCTCGCGGCTCATGCTCACGGGCTCGCTCTCGGTGACCACCGGGCGTTCGTCGCGGCCCCAGGCCGCATCGTGTAGCCAGGCGCCGTAGCTTTTGCCAAAGTGTTCCATCAGCCAGAACCGGTCGCGCTCGGCCAGCTGGCCAATGGTGTCGATGCCCTGGGCCTTGAGCTTTTCGTCGGCCTTGGGGCCGATGCCGTTGATCTTGCGGCAGGGCAGGGGCCAGATCAGGCTTTGCAGATCGGCCTCGTGCACGATGGAGATGCCATTGGGCTTGTGGAACTCGCTGGCCATCTTGGCGATCAGCTTGTTGGGCGCGACGCCGATCGAGCAGGTCAGACCGGTGGCTTCGAAGATGCTTTTTTGGATCAGCCGCGCCAGCACGCGCCCGCCCTCGCGCTGACCACCGGGTACGTGGGTGAAGTCGATGTAGACCTCGTCGACACCGCGGTCTTCCATGACGGGCGCGATCTCGGTGATGACGGCTTTGAAGCTGCGCGAGAAATGCCGGTAGCGTTCGAAGTCCACCGGCAGCAAGACGGCGTCGGGGCAGAGCTTGGCGGCTTTCATCAAGCCCATGGCCGAGCCGATGCCGAATTGCCGCGCCGCATAGGTGGCGGTGGTGATGACGCCGCGACCGGTGTAGCCCGCCAGGCGCGGGAAGAACCCGAGCGGGATCTCGGACAGGCGTTCGTGGAAGTTGTCGGCGGTCCAATCGACCTCGGGGTAGGCCGCTTGCAGCTTGGCCAGCAGATCGTCTTCGCGCCGGCGTCCGCCGCCGATCACCACGGGCAGACCCTGGAGCTGCGGGTAGCGCATGAGTTCGCAGGACGCGTAGAAGGCGTCCATGTCGAGGTGGGCGATGCGGCGGATTGGGGTCGTCACTGTGGCTGGTTTCGTCTGGGTGGTTCCCGGCGGCTGTGGGGGCCGGGTTCCTCATGGTGCGCGCATAACGCGTCACCCGGCCCCCACAGCCGCCGGGAACATGGCGGGGGTGCGTTGCGCCAGGGATGGGGCAGATCGCCGGCCAGCGGCAAAACCCGCTACCCAGGTCTGCACTTATCCGCTAGGGTGTGCGGCACCACCCCACTACCCACAAGGAGATTGGCATGAGCGATGTTTATGTTTTGGTGCACGGCGCCTGGCACACCGGCGCCGAATTGGAAGCTGTGGCGCAGCACATGCGCCAGGCCGGGCACACGGTGCATTGCCCCACCTTGGCGGGCAACCGCGCGGGCGATGACCGTTCGCGCATTGGCCTGCAAGAAGCCGCGCAGTCCTTGATCGATTTCATTGAGCAGCAGGACCTGCGCCAGGTGCGCCTGGTTGGCCACAGCTACGGCGGCATGGTTTTGTCGCAGGCGGCGCACCGGTTGCAGCCCCGGCTGGCCCGCTTGGTCTATGTGAACGCGTTTGTGCCCGAGCCTGGTCAGAGCCTGGTCGATCTGGTGCCGCCGGTCTATGTGGGCCTGTTCGACCAGATCGCCGCCCAGAACCAGGGGGCGGTGGTCTTGCCCTTCCCGATCTGGCGCGAGGGCTTCATCAACGACGCCGATCTGGCCCTGGCGCAATCGGCCTACGCGCAGCTCAACCCGCACCCCTACAAAACCTTCACCGACAAAGCGCAGATGCCCGGCCCGATGGCGGCGCTGGAGGTCGGCAAGTCCTATGTGAACTGCGTGCTCGACACCGCGCTGCCGCACAGCATGCCCTGGCACCCGCGCTTGTCCGAGCGTTTGGGCCTGTTCCGCTACATCGAGTGCGCGGGCAGCCACGAGGCCTGGTTCACCCAGCCGCGCGCGCTGGCCGAGGCCATCGTGCAAGCAGGACGCGACTGAGCGGCGGGCCCGCCCTCAGAGGGCGCGCGTGACCAGGGTGCCCTGCCAAAGCCAGGGCAGGCGCGGGCCTTGGGCCTCGGGCACGCCGCCCTTGTTTTCCACGCTGATGGCCAGCGCCTGCACGCCCTGCAGGTCGGTGGGCGCGACCGTGAGCTGTGGGGTCTGCTGTCCGCTGCTGACCACGCCCAGCGAGCGGGGCGCTTGCCCCTGGCGCAGGGCCCACAGCTGCAGGCTGTCTTCGCGGCCTTCGCGCACGCTGTTCAGGCGTTGCAGCTGGAGCGTGGGGGTCGTGGGGTCGTGGGTCACCAGCAGGGCCGCTTGTTGCTGGGCATCGAGCAGGACGGCGATTTCGCGGACCTGCGGCTGTTTTTGCAGCTTCTGTTCCAGATGCACGATTTGCGCGCGGAACTGGGCGTACATGCTGGCGCCCGTGGCCCAGGCCAGGGCCAGCACGATGGCCAGGAAAATGCTCAGGGCCAGCCACCAGCGGCTGACCCCGGTGCGGGGGGTGTTGTTGCTCATGCCCTGATCTTAAAGCGCGGGCCTTGGGGCCTCAGGCCTTGGGGTAGGTGCCGGGCAGCAAGACCGATGTGTCCACCGTGTCGATCTGGGTGTGGCCGCAAAAGGCCATCGAGATGTCGAGTTCCTTGTGGATGATCTGCAGGCACTTGGTGACACCAGCCTCGCCCATCGCGCCCAGGCCATAGAGGAAAGGCCGACCGATGTAGACGCCACGCGCACCCAGGGCGCGGGCGCGCAGCACATCCTGGCCCGAGCGCACGCCGCCGTCCATGTGCACCTCGATCTGGCGGCCCACCGCATCCACGATGGGGGGCAGCGCCTCGATGCTCGACTGCGCGCCGTCGAGCTGGCGGCCGCCGTGGTTGGAGACGATCAGCGCGTCAGCGCCGGATTGGACGGCGAGCTTGGCGTCTTCCACGTCCTGGATGCCTTTGAGGATCAGCTTGCCGCCCCAGCGCTTTTTGATCCATTCGACATCGCCCCAGTTGAGCGCAGGGTCGAACTGCTTGGCGGTCCATTCGCTCAGGCTGCCCATGTTGTCCACGCCGCTGACGTGGCCGACGATGTTGCCGAACTGGCGGCGCGGGGTGCCCAGCATGCCCAGCGCCCAGCGCGGCTTGGTGGCGATGTTGATCAGGTTGGCGAGGGTCAGTTTGGGCGGGGCCGACAAGCCGTTTTTCAGGTCCTTGTGGCGCTGGCCGAGGATTTGCAAATCCAGCGTGAGCACCAGCGCGCCGCAATGCGCGGCCTTGGCGCGATCGATCAGGCGCTCGATGAAAGCGCGGTCTTTCATCACATACAGCTGGAACCAAAAGCCCTCGCCCGCGTGCTGGGCCACGTCTTCGATCGAGCAGATGCTCATGGTCGAGAGCGTGAACGGGATGCCGAACTTCTTGGCCGCGCGCGCGGCCAGGATCTCGCCGTCGGCGTGCTGCATGCCGGTCAGGCCCGTGGGCGCAATCGCCACCGGCATGGCCACAGGCTGGCCGATCATGGTGCTGGCGGTGCTGCGGTTGTCCATGTTCACCGCCACGCGCTGGCGGAATTTGATCTTTTGGAAATCGCTCTCGTTGCTGCGGTAGGTGCCCTCGGTCCACGAGCCGCTGTCGGCGTAGTCGTAGAACATCCGCGGCACGCGTTTTTCGGCCAGGCGGCGCAGGTCTTCGATGTTGGTGATCACGGTCATGGCAAAGCTCCGAAGGGGGGACTGCTGCCGATGTTAGCGAGCCGCAGCCCGGCCCGTTGTGAAACCCTGTCGCCTGCGTTTGAAATTTATGGTGCCGGTGGCCAGGGCAGCCGTGGCTCGTCCGCGCCCAGGGGCTCGATCCAGCCCAGCTGCTGCTCCAGCACCGCCAGCGTGGCTTCGGACGGGTCGGTGCCCGCCGCCTGGCGCGCGGCGATGCGCTCGCGCAGCACGGCCAGGGGCGCCTCGGGCGCCAGGACAGCGAAAGGGCAACCGAGTTCGCGCGCCAGCGCCGCAAAGGCCTCGCGCTCTGCGCGGCGCAAGAAGGCCGCGTCGACCAGCACCGTCCAGCCCGCCTGCAGCAGGTCGCGGGCACGCCCGCGCAGGCTGGCGTAGGTGAGCGCGCTGGCCTCGGGGCCGTAAAACCGTTCGCGCTCGCTCGGCGCGCTCGCTTGCAGCGCGGCCAGGCCG
Organism: Pseudomonadota bacterium; assembly: GCA_039805705.1. Classification (GTDB taxonomy): domain Bacteria; phylum Pseudomonadota; class Gammaproteobacteria; order Burkholderiales; family Burkholderiaceae_C; genus Limnohabitans_A. Next base: position 9,700 of record JBDLTR010000042.1, on the reverse strand, counting down.
TGCAGGCGCTTGCGCTCCACGTCCGAGCGCAGGCGCAGCGCGCGGCTGCCACCCTGCGCCGCGAGCCAGCGCCCGGCCTCGAAGCTTTTGCCACTGCCCGACAGGCCGTGGGTGATGATCAGCTGGGGCGCGCCGGGCTGGGCCAGCCGCTGCGCCAGCTGCAGGTAGACGCACAGCTCGGCTTGCAAGGCCGCGCGTTCGTCCGTGGCCGAGCGTTGCGTGCGTGCGATGGCCGCCACCTTGGCCCGCACCAGGGCCAGGTAGACCCCGAAAAACGGCAGCACCGCCGGCGCGCCCACATCGCCGCTGGCGTCCATCCAGGCGCTGAGCAGGGTGTGGGCCAGGCCGGGCTGGCCCAGGCGCTGCAGGTCCATCCAGGTGAAGGCCAGGTCGCTGGCCACATCGACCCAGCGCAGGGCTTCGTTGAATTCGATGGCGTCAAAGGGCAGCACCTCGCCGGCCAGCAGCACCAGGTTGGCCAGGTGCAGGTCGCCATGGCCTTCGCGCACATGGCCGCTGCGGCGGCGCTCGGCCAGCGCGGCCGAGACCGTGGGCCACTGGGCGCGGGTCCAGTCGCTCAGGCTTTGCACCAGCACGGGGTCGTCGCCGGGCTCGAGCAGCGCCTCTAGGGCCTGCAGGTTGTCGTGCACCACCACCCACACCGTGTCGGGCTGGCCCCAGGGCGCCTCGGCCGGGGCCACAGCGGCCTGGGCCTGCCAGGTGGCCAGGCGTTGGCCCAGTTGCGCCAGCTGTTCAGGCTGCAATGCACCGCGCAGGCACAGGTGGTCGAGCCTTGCGGCTTCGCCGAAGCGGTGCATCTGCACCGCGAACTCGATGGCCTCGCCCTCGTCGACGCCGGGCTGGCCCCAGCGTGGCGACTCGGGCGTGCCGACGATGGGCAGCACCGCGCGGTAGATCGGGGGCTGCGGTGGCGTGGGCGCACAGCGCGCGTTCACGCGCAGCTCGGCCTCGCAGGCGGCGCGGCGCAGCGCCAGGGTGCTGAAGTCCATGAAGCTCAGCCGCACCGGCTTCTTGATCTTGTAGGCCGCTTCTCCGGCCAGCAGCACCCAGGCGCCGTGGGTTTGCAGCAGCTCCACGCGCGGCACCGCGCCCGGGTACAGCTGCGGCTCGAGCAGGGCGCGGATCAGGGGTGGCAATGCATCGGGGGCCATGCCGGCACTGTACGCCAGCGCGGCTGTCGACTGCGCATCAGCCCGGCGCGTGCGTACGCGCTATCGTTGGCGATCTGACGGTTGGGAGACCCTGCGATGAATTTGGCCCATTTGCTGCAACGCCAAGCTTTGCAAGCGCCTGAACGCCCTGCGCTGTTCGAGGGCGCGCATTTGCGTGCCACGCATGGCCAGTGGGCACAGCGCGCGGCCTGCCTGGGCGCGGCCTTGCGCACGCGCGGTTTGCAGCCCGGGGATCGGGTGCTGCTGTTCATGCGCAACCACCCGCGCTATCTGGAATTCATGTTCGGTTGCTGGTGGGCCGGGCTGGTGGTGGTGCCGGTCAACAACAAGCTGCACCTCCAAGAGGTGCAGTGGATCGCCGACAACGCCCAGGCGCGCTGGGCCTTTGTCACGCGCGACCTGCTGGCCGAAGGCGAGGCCTTGAGCGGCCTGGACGGCACCACCGAGGCCGACAGCCCCGAGGCCGGCGCCCTGCTGGCCCACCCCGAGCCGCTGGCGAAGATCACCGAGCGCGTGGGCCATGACACCGCCTGGCTGTTCTACACCAGCGGCACCACCGGCCGGCCCAAGGGCGTGATGATCACGCACCGCAACCTGCTGACCATGGGTCTGGGCTACTTCTGCGATGTGGACGCCATCACGCCGCAAGACGCCATCGCCTACGCCGCGCCCATGTCGCACGGCGCGGGCATTTACGCCATCCCGCACCTGATGGCCGGCGCGCGCCATGTGGTGCCGGCTTCGGGCGGCTTTGACGCGACCGAGCTGTTCGCCCTGGGCCTGCAGACCGGGCCGCTTTCGCTGTTTGCTGCGCCGACCATCGTCAAGCGCCTGGTGGACGAGGCCGAGGCGGCGGGCCACAGCCCCGCGCGCTGCGCGCAATCGTTCAAGACCATCGTCTACGGCGGCGCGCCCATGTACGCCGCCGACATCGAGCGCGCGCTGCGCCTCATGGGGCCGCGCTTTGTGCAGATTTACGGCCAGGGCGAGAGCCCGATGACCGGCACCGTGCTCACGCGCGACCACCTGATGGACACGGCGCACCCGCGCCATGCCGAGCGCATCGCCTCGGTCGGTGTGGCGCAGACGCCGGTGCGCATCCGAGTGGCCGACGCGCAGGGGCGCGACCTGCCCGTGGGCGAGGTCGGTGAGGTGCTGATCGGTGGCGACAGCGTGATGGCCGGTTACTGGCGCAACCCCGAGGCCACGGCCGCGGCCATCTGTGACGGTTGGCTGTGGACCGGCGACATGGGCTGTCTGGACGCGGATGGCTTTCTGACGCTCAAGGACCGCAGCAAGGACCTGATCATCAGCGGCGGCTCCAACATCTACCCGCGCGAAGTGGAAGAGGTGCTGCTGACCGCGCCCGGCGTGGCCGAGGTCTCGGTGGTCGGGGCGCCGGACGCCGAATGGGGCGAGGTGGTGGTGGCCTTTGTGGTGGCCGCGCCCGGCGCTGCCGTGGATGCGGCGGCGCTGGACGCGCACTGCATCGCGCACATCGCGCGCTTCAAGCGGCCCAAGCGCTATGTGTTGGTGGACGCGCTGCCCAAGAACAACTACGGCAAGGTGCTCAAGACCGAGCTGCGCACCCGGCTCTGAGCCGCCTTGGGCGGACTCAGTGGCTGCAGCTGACGCTGCCGCACCCGGACATGGTCACGCTCTGGATCTTGGACGGATCGGCCACGGTTTCGGTGACCGAGTCAAAGCCCACGTTCTTCATGTGGATGGCCAGCCCCGCGTCCATGCTGGCGGCATGGCCTGGAAACCACTCGGCCAGCGCTTCGGCCAGGCGCGTGATGATCTCGGTGTCGCCCGCTTCGTAATGGGTTTCGACCGCGCGCATGGTTTCCAAAATCGTGGCGTGGTGCTCGGCGTGGCAGTTGTCGGCGGCAAAACCGGTGGCCACCATCCAGCGCTCTTCCTGGGCGAAGTGCTCGACCGTGTGCAGCAGGAACTTTTTGTACAGCGGCAGTTGCTGGTCTTTCGGCGTGGCCAGGAGGGCGTTGAGCATGTCGGCGAACTCTTGGTGGGTGTCGTCCATGCGCGCGTCGCCGGTGTGCAGCGAGGCGGTCCAGGGCAGGCCATTGGCAGGCAAGTTCTCGGGCGAGGTGTCGGGCAGGGTGGGCGTGTCCATCGGGGTGCAATCAAAGCCAGGCAGAGCCCCGATTATCGGCGATGCGCCCAGCGCCAGACCTGCGCCAGGCCCGGCCCTCAGAGGTCGTCCGTGACCTTCAGGTGCGCCACGCCGTAGAGCGGGCCGCCTGTCCAGGGCGTGCAGAGCATCTCGAGCCAACCCGCGCCCCAGCCCCAGGCTTCGCTGACGCTGTGCTGGGCCACCAGTTCCAGGCGCGGGTGCAGGCTGGCGATCTCTTGGCCGTTGTGCGCGCCCCAGCAAAACGGCGCCTGGTCCTGGCCATGGTGGTTGGCGGGCAGGGTGTGGCCGATGCCCATGGGCGAGATGAAGTCGCACACCAACTCGCTGCCTTCGGGCGCGTGCGTGCCGATCTCCTGCAGCAAGGCCTTGACGGCGGTGGGCTGCATGTACATCAGCACGCCTTCGGTCACGATCAGCAAGGGCTGCGGGTGGTGCTGGGGTGGCAAGTCCAGCCGCTGCCACCAGCCGGGCTGGCTGAAATCGCTGGCGCGGGTTTGGCAACGCGCAGGCGGGGAGGGCAGCAGCGATTGGCGCCAACCCACCACATCGGGCAGGTCCACGTCGAGCCAGCGGTTGCGGCCGTTGTCCAGCCACTGGAAATAATTGGCCAGACCCGCCCCCAGGTTCAGCCCCTGGGCGCGCGGGTAGCGGCCGAAGAAGTCGCTGCCGATCTCGCGGATGAGTTGTGTGCGCCAGAGGATGTTGACCACGGTGGCGCCGTCCATCGGGTAGTCCAGCGGGTTCTCGCCCGAGGCTTCGAGCACGTGGGCGGCCTGCCCATCGCCCGGGTCCATCAACGGGCACAGCGTGGGCGCTTGCGCACGCACGATCAGCGGCAAAAACAGGGTGCGCTGGACGCCCAGCAGCGGGGCAGGGGGCATGGGATTCCTCGTGTGCGGGGGGGCGGGGCGACAAGCCGAACCCCCATGGTGTGCGCAGACGGGTGGTCCGTCTGTGCGCGAAACCGCGGCCAGCAGGGGCTGGGCGCCTTAGCGCGGCGGCGGGCGGTGGCTGCGCGCGATCGAGCGCAGCAGCCAGATGCCGCCGATCACCGCGCCCACAAAGCCCAAAAAGCCAAAGGCCGGCAGGCCAAAGAGGGTGGGCCCCCCCTGCACCGTCATGACGATGGAGGAGCCGACGATCAGGGCGGCGATGACGAGCGCCATCGCCAAGCGGTTGGCGGCTTCGTTGAGCTGGTCGCCCACGCGTTGCACATGGGCCACGTCCAAGCCGATGCGCAGCTGGCCCCGCCGCAGCCGCTGCAAGAGGCGCGAGAGGTCGTGCGGGCCTTGCTCGATCAGGGCCAGGGCGCGTTGCAGCGCGTGTTTGCCGCGCCGCGCCAGCACGCGGGGTTGGTAGCGCTCGCGCAGGGCGCGGCGCAGCAGGGGCAGGGCCTCTTCGGCCATGTGGAACTCGGGGTCCAGCCCGCGGCCCATGCCTTCGAGCGTGATGAAGGCTTTGACCAGCAAGGCCAGGTCGCTGGGCAGCGCCAGGTGGTGCGCGCGCAGGATGCCGGTCACATCGTTGAACATCTGGCCCAGGTCGAGCTGGGCCAGCGGCACGCCGTGGTAGCGGTCGACAAACGCCTCGATCTCGGCTTCGAGCTGTTCGGTGTCGATCTCGCGGGCATCGCCCGTCCAGTCCAGCAGCACGTCCGACACCGCCTGCGGGTCGCGCTGCACCAGGCCCAGCAGCAGGCGCAGCAGTTGCTCGCGCCGCCGCCGTGTGAGCTGGCCCACCATGCCGAAGTCGATGAAAGCGATGCGGTTGCCCGACAAATAAAACACATTGCCCGGGTGCGGGTCGGCATGGAACAGGCCGTCCTCGACGATCATTTTCAGCACCGACTGCGCGCCGCGTTGCGCCAGCAAGCGGCGGTCCAGGCCCTGGGCGTCGAGCTCGGCCAGGCGGTTGCCCAGCACGCCTTGGACGCGCGACTGCACGTTCACGCGCGTGCGTGTCCATGCCCAATGCACCTGCGGCACCACCACCCAGGGCAGGCTGGCCTGGTCGCGTGCGATGCGTTCGGCGTTGCGGCACTCTTGCGCCAGATCGAGTTCGCGCTGCAGCGAGCGGTCGAGTTCGCGCACCAGCTGCTGGGGCTGCAGCGGGCGCAGCGCAGGCCACTGGCTCTCCGCCAGCGCGGCCAGGTGGCGCAGCAGGCGCAAATCGGCGGCAATCGTTTCGGTGATGCCCGGGCGGCGGATTTTCACAACCACTTCGGTGCCGTCTTGCAGCTGTGCGGCGTGCACCTGCGCGATCGAGGCGGCGGCCATCGGTTCGGTGTCGAAGCGCGCAAAAATGGCCTCGGGCTCGCAACCCCAGTCTTCGCGCAGCTGCGGCCGCAGCGACTCGAGCGGCAACGCCGGCACCTGGTTGTGGAGTTTTTCGAACTCGGCGATCCACTCGGGGCCGAACAGGTCGGCGCGGCCGGCGAGGATCTGGCCGAGTTTGACGAAGGTCGGTCCCAGCTCTTCCATGGCCAGGCGCACCTGCACCGGCGCTTCGAGCTGGGCCAGGTCGGCCGCGTGCGTCCACATCAAGGCCTGCCCGGCGCGCGCCAGGGTGTCGGCCAGGCCCAGGCGGTGCACGGCATCGCCCAGACCGTGCTTGATCAGCACGCCGACAATGGTGTTCAGTCGCCCCATATCGCGGGCGGCGAACAGGGATTCAAGCAGCATGGCAAGGCTCCGCGAAGAGGTACAGGACCGTGAATGGTAGAAAACTTGATCTTCGTCAGGTGAGCTTTGGGGGTCGTTGACGAGCATCAAGCCATGGATGCAAAGCCCCTGCCCTGGTGGCAAGACCCGGTCCAGCTGCAGGCCTGGCGCCTGCCCGAGCGCGCGCAAGGCCTGAGCGCGGCGCAGGCGCGCGAGCGGCTGGCGCAGCTGGGCCCCAACCGTTTCGGTCAGCTGCCCCACACACCGGCCTGGCGCCAGTACCTGCGCCACCTGCGCAACCCGCTGGTGCTGACCTTGCTCGCGGCCAGTGCGGTCTCGGCCCTGAGCGGCGAGGTCACCAACTTCGCCATCATCGCCGGCATCGTGCTGATGAGCATCTCGCTCGATTTTTGGCAGGAGCAGCGCGCGGGTCGCGTGGTCGAACGCCTGCGCCAGTCGGTTTCGGTGCGGGCCACGGTGCTGCGCGACGGCCGCAGCGAGGAGCACCCGGTGGCCGATCTGGTGCCGGGCGATGTGGTGCTGCTGGCGGCGGGCGACCTGGTGCCGGCCGACGGCCTGGTCTTGCAGGCACGTGATTTTTTCGTCAACCAGTCGGTGCTCACGGGCGAGTCTTACCCGGTGGAAAAGCACGCCAGCGCCAGCGGCGCCGGCGAGGCCTGGCAGGACGCCACACATGTGGTCTTCATGGGCGCTTCGGTGGTCAGCGGCATGGCGCGCGTGGTGCTGGTGCGCACCGGCGCGGGCACCGCCATGGGCGAGATCGCCGACAGCCTGGCGCAGGCGCCTGCGCCCACCGCTTTCGAGCAAGGCATGCGGCGCTTTGGCATGCTGATCCTGCGCTTGACCTTTTTGCTGGTGCTGTTTGTGCTGCTGGTCAACGGGCTCATGGGTCGGCCCCTGCTCGAATCGTTTTTGTTCGCGGTGGCCCTGGCCGTGGGGCTCACGCCCGAGCTCTTGCCCATGGTGGTTTCGGTCACGCTTTCACGCGGGGCGGTGCGCATGGCGCGCCAGGGCATCGTCGTCAAGCGGCCTTCGGCGATCCAGGACCTGGGGGCGATGGATGTGCTGTGCACCGACAAGACTGGAACCCTGACCGAGGCGCGCATCCGCATGGAGCGCCATGTGGACCCGCTGGGCCAGACGAGCGAGCGCGCTCTGGAACTGGCCTGGCTCAACAGCCATTTCGAGACCGGGCTGCGCAGCCCACTCGACGAGGCCATCCTGGCCCACCGCACGCTGGACGCCAGCGCCTGGACCAAGGTCGACGAGGTGCCGTTTGACTTCGAGCGTCGGCGCGTGTCGGTCTTGCTCGAGCGCGCGGGCGAGCGCAGCCTGGTGGTCAAGGGCGCGCCCGACGACATCCTGCGCCTGTGCACGCACTGCGAGACGGCCCAGGGGGGCGCGCAGCGGCTGGACCCGGCCGCGCAGGCCGTGGTGGGCCAGACCTGCCATGCGCTCGAGGACGAGGGCTTTCGCGTGCTGGCCATCGCCTGGCGGCCCGTGGCCAGCGACCACCCGCACGCCGTGGTGGACGACGAGTCGCAGCTGGTGCTGGCCGGGTTCGCGGCGTTTTTGGACCCCCCCAAGGCCAGCGCCGCGGGCGCCTTGACCGCGTTGCAGCAGGCGGGCGTGGCGATCAAGGTGGTGACGGGCGACAGCGAGCGCGTGACCCGCCATGTGGCCCAGGCCTTGGGTTTGCCGGTGCAGGGGGTGCTGACCGGTGCCGACATCGCGCAACTGAACGACGAGGCCTTGCGCGCGCAGGTGGAGACGGTCAACCTGTTTTGCCGCGTCAACCCCACGCAAAAAAACCGCGTGATCCAGGCGGTGCGCGCGCGCGGGCATGTGGTGGGCTACATGGGCGATGGCGTGAACGACGCGCCCTCGCTGCACTCGGCCGATGTGGGGCTGTCGGTGGACGCGGCGGTCGATGTGGCCAAAGCCGCGGCCGACATGGTGTTGCTGCAGCCGGACCTGCGGATTTTGCAAGACGCGGTGCTGGAGGGGCGGCGCACCTTCGGCAACATCCGCAAGTACATGCTGATGGGCACCAGCTCGAATTTCGGCAACATGTTCAGCATGGCGGGCGCGGTGCTGTTCCTGCCCTTTTTGCCGATGCTGCCCGCGCAAATCCTGCTCAACAACATCTTGTACGACCTCTCGGAAATCAGCATCCCCTTCGACGCGGTCGATGCCCAGGACACCGCGCAAGCGCAGGCCATGGACATGGGCCTGATCCAGCGCTTCATGTTCAGCATCGGGCCGCTGAGTTCCGTGTTCGACTTCATCACCTTCGCGGTGCTGCTCAAAGTGTTTGACGCGCAAGAGGCACTGTTCCAGACGGGCTGGTTCGTCGAATCGCTGTGCACCCAGGTGCTGGTGATTTTTGTGATCCGCACGCGCGGCCTGCCCTGGGCCAGCCGGCCCCACCCCATGCTCGTGGCCACCTCGTTGGGGGTGGTGGCCGTGGCGCTGGCCTTGCCCTTCACGCCGCTGGCGCCGCTGTTTGGCTTTGTGCCTTTGCCGACCGGCTTTTACCTGGCGCTGGCGCTGATGGTGCTGGCCTACCTGGCGCTGGTGGAGTGGGGCAAGCGCCGGGTGCTGCGCTGAGGCAGGGGCAGCTCAGGCCAAGCGTGCGCGGTGCCGGGCGATTTGCGTGCGCACCTGCGCCGGCGCGGTGCCGCCCAGGGTATTGCGTGCTTCGAGCGAGCCGCGCAGGCTCAGCACCTCGTAGACGTCTTTGTCGATGCTGGCGTGAAAGCCCTGCAGCACGGCCAGCGGCAACTCCGACAGGTCGCAGTTGTGGCTGGCCGCGGCCTTGACCGCATGCGCCACCGTCTCGTGCGCGTCGCGGAAGGGCAGGCCTTTTTTGACCAGGTAGTCGGCCAGGTCGGTGGCGGTGGCATAGCCCTTTTTGGCCGCGTCTTCCATCGCCTGCGCATTCACCGTGATGCCGCCTTCTTTGGCACCGGTGGCCGGGTTCACTTGGCCGCCCACCATCTCGCAGAAGATGCGCAGCGTGTCCTTGAGTGTGTCGACCGTGTCGAACAGCGGCTCCTTGTCTTCCTGGTTGTCCTTGTTGTAGGCCAGGGGCTGGCCCTTCATCAGCGTGATCAGGCCCATCAGGTGGCCGACCACGCGGCCGGTCTTGCCGCGGGCGAGTTCGGGCACGTCGGGGTTTTTCTTCTGCGGCATGATCGACGAGCCGGTGGTGAAACGGTCGGCGATCTTCACAAAGCCGAAGTTCTGGCTCATCCACAAAATCAGCTCTTCAGAAAAGCGGCTGATGTGCACCATGCACAGGCTGGCGGCAGCGGTGAATTCGATGGCGAAGTCGCGGTCGCTCACGCCGTCCAGGCTGTTCTGGCTGACCTGCGGCTGGCCCTGGTCGTCCACCATGCCCAGCGTGCGGGCCACGCGCTCGCGGTCGAGCGGGTAGGTGGTGCCGGCCAAGGCGGCGCTGCCCAGCGGCAGGCGGTTGGTGCGGCGGCGCACGTCGGCAAAGCGCTCGGCGTCGCGGGCAAACATTTCCACGTAGGCCAGCAGGTGGTGGGCAAAGCTGACCGGCTGGGCGACTTGCAGGTGGGTGAAGCCGGGCAGGATCACATCCACGTTCTTTTCGGCCACATCGACCAGCGACTTTTGCAGGTCACCCAGCAGGTCGATGATCA
>JBDLTR010000041.1:0-10567 GCA_039805705.1 Pseudomonadota bacterium | reverse complement strand
TGGCCGTGGTGCTTGGCGTGGCCGTGCTCATGGCCCTGGTGGGCTGGGCCTGGCACGCCTCGGTGCAGCACAACCGCACGCCACCGCCCATGCGCGAGTGGGTGATCCGCAACGCCGAGGGGCAGGTCTTGGCCAGCACCACGGCGCGTCCGCAACCGGGCCAGCCGCTCGAGATCGATGTGCCTGCGGTGCCCGGGCACAGCGCCAAGCTTTTTTTGGAGCGGCGTGGTGAACGCCCGCCAGGCCATGCCCCAGGCTTGCGCGAGCCGCCCTGGTGGGCCCGGCCACCCTATGGCTTTGTGTGGATGCTGGCCCTCATGGGCCTGGGCGCGGCGATCGCGCTGTACCCGGTGGTGCGGCGGCTGACGCAGCGGCTCGAGCAGCTGCAACAGGGTGTGCAGCGTTGGGGCGAGGGCGATCTTTCGGCGCGCATGCCCGAAGGCGGCGAGGACGAGGTGGCCGATTTGTCGCGCCGCTTCAATGCGGCCGCAGCGCGCATCGAAGGCTTGCTGGCGGCGCAAAAGTCGCTGTTGGCCAACGCCTCGCACGAGCTGCGTTCGCCGCTGGCGCGCATCCGCATGGGCCTGGAGCTGCTGGACAGCGCCAACGACGCGGTGCGTGGACGCACGCGCCAAGAGATCTTGCGCAACATGGCCGAGCTCGACCAGCTGATCGACGAGATCCTGCTGGCCAGCCGGCTCGATGCGCGCGAGGCCGACATGGGCACGGTCGAAGCGGTCGATCTGATTGGCTTGTGCGCCGAAGAGTGCGCGCGTGTGGGGGCCCAGCTCGAGTTGGCCGAGGGCCTGACTGCGCTGGAGGTGCGGGGCGTGGCCAAGCTGCTGCGCCGCATGGTGCGCAACCTGCTCGAAAACGCTTGCCGTTATGGCGCGGCCGGTGCAACACCCGCCGCAGACCCTGGCGTGGTGCTGGCCTTGTCGCGCGCAGGCGCCCAGGTGCTCCTGAGCGTGTGCGACCGTGGGCCGGGGGTGCCACCCGAATACCGGGATCGCATTTTTGAGCCCTTCTTCCGTTTGCCAGGCGCGAGCGAGCGGGTCGGGGGCGTGGGCTTGGGCCTGTCCCTGGTCCGGTCGATCGCCGAGCGGCACAGTGCCCAGGTGCGCTGCACCGCGCGCGAGGGCGGCGGCGCCTGCTTCGAGCTGCGGGGCTTTGAGTGGCCGAGCGCCTGACCCGGCTCAGCGCGCCGGTGGCGGCAGGTACCGCGCCGACAAAAAATCTTGCTGCGCTTGGTACCAGCGCGAGCGCAGCCCCAGCAGGCTGTGCAAGGCCTGGTCCAGCGTGTCGAGCTGGATCGGCGCGTTCAGTGGGGCGGTGTTCAGGGCGGTGGCGCGCGCATTGCCCCAGACCCACAGTGGCACGGTGTAGCCGCTCTCGTCGCGTTCGCTGTGGCCCGCGAAGTCGCGGAAGTGCCCCACCTCTTGCCCGTGGTCGGAGAAGTACAAAGCCTGAACCGGACGCTCACTGCGCGCTTGCGCCACCGCTTGCAGCAGCTGCGCCACCGAACGTGCACCGCAGTGGGTGGCGTTGTCGTAGGCGTTGCGTGCCTGCAGGATGCTGGCCGAGCGGCCCTGCGCCCGCAGGGCTTGCATGACCGCATCGTCTTGGGCCTCGCCGTAGGGCCCGGGCTGCTGGCCGCAGCGCAACGCGTAATGGAAGTGCTGGCCGAGCAAATGCACCACGATCAGCTCGTGTGCGGCCGAGGGTTGCTGCAGCCACTGGCGCAGCGGCGGCAGCAGGTCGTCGTCCTCGGTGCTGCTGTCGCGCCAGTTGCCGTTGTTGATGAACTGGTGCGTGTCGGCGCCGCGCGCCAGGCTGGCCAGCCAGCCGTCTTGCCCAGGCTGGTTCGACAGCCAATGCACGCGGTAACCGGCGGCACGCGCCAGCAGCACGATGTCGGGCGTTTGCCGCCACACCGCGGGCTGCGCTTCGGTCGCGGGTGTGAGTGCCAATCGCAGCGAAGGCAGGGTGAAGGCCTGGGTCGAGCGCGCCTGCCGAAACACCAGGGCTTGTCCGCCCAAGGTCTGGAACATCTGCGCCAGCGGCGCGGTCGTGTCACGCGGGTAGCCGTAGAGGCCCCAGTTCATGCGGTTGGCACTCTCCCCAATGAACAGCACCACGGTGCGCGGCGCGGCATCGACCAGGTGCGCTTGCCATTGCTCGCGTTGTGCCCACAAAGCCTCGCGTTCGCGCAACAGGCCCTGCATTTCTGCGCGCGCCTCTTGGTGCCGCACATACAGCACACCCCAGCGCAAGAAAGGCTCGTGGCCGAGCATGGACGGGTTGGCGTGCAGCAAGCCGGTGAAGGCCAGCAGCAGGGCCAGCAAGCCCCAGCGCTTGCGGCTGGTCGTGGGCGACGAAGCCCGTCGCCAAGCGCGGGCGCCGAGCGCACCGATGCCCAGCCAGGCCAGCGCATACAGGCTGCTCTTGGCGATGGGCCAGCGCTGCTCGAGCACAAAGCCCCAGGATTCGGTGGGGGTGGTGTTGGCCAGCGCTTCGGCGATCACGCCAGGTTGAGGCAGGGCCCCGAAAAAGCCCCGCACCACGCCTTGCACAGCGCTGTCCAGCCCGAACACCAGGCACAAGAGCAGCCAGCAGCGGGCGGCGGTGCGCGGTGAAATGCCCTGTGACAGCGCCAGCAGGCTGCCACCCAGAGTGAACCACCACAGCGTGGTTTTGGCGGCGTCTTGGCTGCGCGCAAAACCCAGCGTCCACAAAGACAGGCCGAGCAGCAGACCGGCCAGGATAAAACCCAGCCAGGGCCGGGTGGGGGCGCCAGGGTGGCGCTCAAACACGGTCAGCCTCAGTGGCCGCCGCCGAAGTGTTCGCCGGCCTTGAGTTTGTAGATGGTGCCGCAGTAGGGGCACTTGGCCTCGCCGGTTTTGCCCACATCCAGGTACACCTTGGGGTGGCTGTTCCACAGCTTCATGTCCGCCTTGGGGTTGGGGCAAAACACGCCGCCTTGGGCGTTGAGGTCCTTGGCCAGCAGTTCAACGGTGGCGTTGCTCATCTCGGTTTCCTTGGGGTCAAACCAGCGTCAGCCAGTGCGCGTACTTGGGGTTGCGGCCGTTGACGATGTCGAAGAAGGCGTTCTGGATCTTTTCGGTGATCGGGCCACGGCTGCCGATGCCGATCTGCACACGGTCGAGTTCGCGGATCGGGGTCACTTCAGCGGCGGTGCCGGTGAAGAAAGCCTCGTCGGCGATGTAGACCTCGTCGCGGGTGATGCGCTTTTGCACGATCTCCAGGCCCAGGTCTTTGGCGATGTGGAAGATGGTGTTGCGCGTGATGCCGTTGAGCGCGCCAGCCGACAGGTCGGGGGTGTAAATCACGCCATCCTTGATCACGAAGATGTTCTCGCCCGCGCCTTCGGACACAAAGCCGGCGCTGTCGAGCAGCAGGGCTTCGTCGTAACCATCGTCGGTGGCTTCCATGTTGGCCAGGATGGAGTTGCTGTAATTGCTGACCGCCTTGGCCTGCGTCATGGTGATGTTGACGTGGTGACTGGTGTAGCTCGAGGTCTTCACGCGGATGCCGCGCTTCATGCCTTCCTCGCCCAGGTAGGCGCCCCAGGCCCAGGCCGCGACCATCATGTGGATGGTGTTGCCCTTGGGGCTCACGCCCAGCTTTTTGTCGCCGATCCAGGTCAGCGGGCGTAGATAACAGCTCTCGAGCTTGTTCTCGCGCACCACGGCCTTTTGGGCTTCGTTGACCTGTTCCTTGGTGAAGGGGATGGCCATGCGCAGGATCTTGGCGCTGTTGAACAGGCGGTCGGTGTGCTCTTGCAGGCGGAAGATGGCGGTGCCCTTGACCGTGTTGTAGGCGCGCACGCCCTCGAAAGCGCCGCAGCCGTAGTGCAGCGTGTGGGTCAGCACGTGGATCTTGGCGTCGCGCCAATCCACCATCTGGCCGTCCATCCAGATTTTGCCGTCACGGTCGGACATCGAGGGGATGACTTGGGTCATGGGGTTTCCTTCAGAGGGGGCGCACCCGTTGAAATCGGTGCGAAACGGCCATTTTATCTGCCCGGCTCGAGGACCAGGCAGCGCTGCACCAACTGGTGGTAGCGCTCTTGCATCAGGTGGTGGCTGTGGGCCGCCAGTGCACGTTCCCGAGCGCGTTGCCCCATCGCCTCGGCGCGCTGCGGATCGGCCAGCAGTTGGGTGATCGCATCGGCCAGGGCATGGGGGTCGTTTTCGGGCACCAAGAGGCCCGTCACGCCGTGCTCGATGAGTTCCTGCACGCCGACCACGTCTGTGGCGATGCAGGCACAGCCACAGGCCATGGCCTCGATCACGGCCAGACCAATGCCTTCGTAATGCGTGGACAGCACAAACACCTGGTGTTGGCTCAACGCCTCAGGCATGTCGGCCACATGGCCGTGCATCTGCGCGCGCTCGGCCAAGCCGAGCGTGTCGATCAGCCGGCGTGCCAGCGTTTGCCAGCGCTTTTTGCCCCCGCCGTAGAGGTTCAGGCGCAGCTGGGGCCACTGAGGCGCGAGCTCGGCGAAGGCACGGATCAGGGTGGCGTGGTCTTTTTGCGAGCTGTAGCGTGCCGCCATGGCCACGGCTGGCGCGCGTTCGGACCAGGGCCGTTGGCCCACCGCGGTGAAACGCTCGAGCACGATGCCGTTGGGAATGGCGATGCATTGCTCAGCGGCGAAGCCCAGGCCGATCAGGTGCTGGCGCACCCCTTCGGAGACACCCACGATGGCATCGGTCCGGCGCGCCAGCCACTTGGCCAGGCGCAGGCGCAGCCAGGTGTAGCGCTCGCGGGCGTTGTGCTCGACGTGCACCAGGTGCGGCACCCTGGCCCACAGCCCAGCCAGCCGTCCCCACAGGTGTTCGCTGAAGCCGTGGGCCATCAGCAAATCAGGTTGCCATTGCCGGCACAGCTGGCGCAGCTGCCAAATGGTGGCCGCATGCGACCAGCCGGCCACCACACGCACCTCCAAGCCCATTTCACGCAAGCGCGCCAGGCGGTCGGGCGTGGTGTTGGCTTTTTTGCGCAGCACCAGAAGCACCTGCTGGTCGCCGCGCGCCTGGGCGCTGCGGCACAGATCAATGGCCACCTGGGTGGCGCCAGAAAAGCCCCCCGTGACGAAATGCATCACGCGGGGTGACCGCGGCGCCAGGGCTTCAGGCATGGGCGTCATCGGTTGGGGGGCGCTCGAGCCGCCATTCGTTCAGCTTGCCCCCCACAAAAGTGCAGGTCACGCTGGAGTCGCTGCTGTCGGTCCAGACAAAGACTTCGGGTTGGGTGTCCTTGGGCGAGCGCAGCTCGCCGAGCGATTTGGTCAGGGCGATGACGTGCATCAGGGTCACGCCCTTTTTGAGCTTGGCGTTGAGCATGACCGCGCTGGCCACATGCCCCACCGGGCGGTTGGCCGCGCGCTTGAGCACGGCCATCAAGCGTGTGAAATGCAGCAGCAGCCACATCACCACACCACCCACGGCCAAGCCGATGCCCGCCCAACCGAACTGGCGCCAGGCGCCCACGGTGAACAGCACGATGGCCAGGGGAACCAGGATTTTGTTGAAGTTCATGAACGCGCGTTGGCGAAGGCAAAGCCTTGATAATACTGAAGCCCCAGGCCCTTCATCGGCCCTCTTGGCCTGGCCTGCCCCCGTTTTCACCCCATGCCTTTTTGTTTGTCCATCCCCCACCTGTCCGCCATGGCGCGTGCTGGCGTGGTGGTGCTCTCGCCGCACTTTGACGACGCCTGTTTCTCGGTCGGTGGCTTGCTGGAGGCCTTGGGGGGCGGCGAGCTGATCAATGTGTTCAACCGCTCGCTCTACCTGGCGCGTCGACCTGCGGGCCTGGAGGGGACTTTGGACGAGGCCCAGGTACAGGCCCTGCGCGACGCCGAAGACCAGGCCTTTGCCGAGCGCTGCGGCTTGCGGCGCAGCGTGCTGGGTGGGGCAGAGCCCGGCTTTCACGGGCGTCGCCCTGGCGCGCTCGAGGCGGTCGAGCAAGACATCGCCACCATGCAGGACGCGGTGATGGCCGCCCTGCTCGCGCGGGTGCCAACGGCGGGCCAGCGCGCTTTCTTGCTGGCGCCGATGGCGGTGGGCCGGCATGTGAACCACCATGCGGTGCACGCCATGGTGGCGCGCCAGCGCGAGACCTTGGCTCGGCACTTCCACCTGTGTTTTTACGAAGACCTGCCTTACGCCCACGACCCTTTCCAGCGCGCGGCGCGGCTGCGGGCCTTCCAGGCGGCCTGGCCGACATGGCAGCGTGGCGTTCATGCACCAGGCTGGGCACGCAAGCGTGCGCTGGTGGCCTTGTACCCGACCCAACTCAAACGCGAGCCCGCGCGCTGGAAATTCCGCCCCGCCAGCGCATGGCCTTGGGGGGTGCACGAGGCGGTCTGGATGGATGCACCGGCGCGGGCTGCGCTCGATGGCACGCGCAATTTGAATGACTGAAACAACGCCCCAAAACTACCTGTGCCTGGTCATCAACCTGGCGCGCAGCCCGCACCGCCTGGACAGCATCCGCGCGCAGCTCGACACCGCGGGCATCGCCTTCGAACGTTTTGCCGCGTTGGAGGGGCGCGCCTTGTCGCCCGAGCAATTGGCCCAGGTCGATGTGCCCACCTACCGGCACAGCCACGGCAAGGAACCGACTGCTGGCGAGATGGGTTGCTACCTGAGCCACCTGGGGGCCATGCGCGCCTTTCTGGCCTCGGGCCATGGGCATTGCCTGGTGCTCGAAGACGATGCCCAGGTGCCGCCGCAGGCGGGCGCGGCCATGCAAGCGCTGGTGGCCCAGGCGCAGCGCTGGGACATGGTCATGCTGTACGGCAACCACGCCGCCCAGCCGGTGACCACCGCCGAGTTGGATGGGGGGCTGCGGCTGGTGGGCTTTTTTGGCAAGCAGACCGGGGCTGTGGCGTACGCGCTCAACCGCCGCGCGGCGCAGGCCTATGTGGACCACCTGCTGCCGATGCGCTTGCCGATTGACCACGCGTTTGGCGAGGCCTGGCACTGGGGCCTGCGCATCCGGGGCGTCAACCCGTTTCCGGTGGGCTGTCACCATGAATTGGGTTCGGACATTGGCAAGACCGGGCGCAAATTCAAGTGGTACCGCCGCCTGAGTGCCTACCGCCTGCGCCTGGCGACCGATCTGCGCCGCATCGCTTACCACCTGCTGCGCGACCCGATCTGGCTCGAAGCCTTGCGCCGCCGTTGGCGCTGACTCAGTCGAGGCCGCGCACCACCTGCATCGCCTCTTCGATGCGCTCGACGCCGTGGATGGTCAGGCCCGCATAGGCCTTGTCGCCCTTCTTGGGCAAGTTGGCCTTGGGCACCACCGCCACCGTGAAGCCGAGCTTGGCCGCTTCTTTCAGGCGCTCTTGCCCGCGCGGCGCGGGGCGCACCTCGCCGGCCAGACCCACTTCGCCGAAAGCGATGAAGCCCTTGGGCAGCGGCTTGCCGCGCAGGCTGCTGGTGATCGCCAGCATCACCGCCAGGTCGGCCGCGGGCTCGCGGATGTGCACGCCGCCCACGGCATTCACAAACACGTCCTGGTCCATGCAGGCCACGCCGGCGTGGCGGTGCAGCACCGCCAGCAGCATGGCCAGGCGGTCACGCTCCAGGCCAACGCTCAGGCGGCGCGGGCTCGGGCCGCCGCTGTCGACCAGCGCCTGGATCTCGACCAGCATGGGGCGCGTGCCCTCGAGCGTCACCATCACGCAGCTGCCGGGCACCGGCTCGCTGTGCTGGCTCAAGAAGATCGCGCTCGGATTCGTGACGCCCTTGAGGCCTTTTTCGGTCATGGCAAAGACGCCAATTTCGTTGACGGCGCCAAAGCGGTTCTTGATGGCGCGGATCAGGCGAAAACTCGAATGCGTGTCGCCTTCAAAGTACAGCACGGTGTCGACCATGTGCTCGAGCACGCGTGGACCGGCCAGCGCCCCTTCCTTGGTCACGTGGCCCACCAGCACGATGGCGGTGCCGCTGGCCTTGGCCGCGCGCGTGAGGTGCGCCGCGCATTCGCGCACCTGCGCCACCGAACCGGGCGCACTGGTCAGCTGGTCCGAATACACCGTCTGGATCGAGTCGCTGACGGCCACGCGCGGCGAGCGTGCCTGCAGCGTGGCCAGGATTTTTTCGAGCTGGATTTCGGCCAGCACCGGCACCTGCGAGCCCGCCAGGCCCAGGCGGCGCGAGCGCAGCGCGACCTGGGCACCGCTTTCCTCGCCGGTCACATAGAGCGTCTCCAGGCCCGCGCGTTCGAGCGCGTCCACTGCCTGCAAGAGCAGGGTCGATTTGCCGATGCCAGGGTCGCCACCGATCAGCACCACACCGCCTTCGACGATGCCGCCGCCCAGCACGCGGTCCAGCTCTTCCTGGCCCGTGGGGTGGCGCTGCACATCGGTGGCTTCGATTTGCGACAGCGGCATGACCTCAGAGGCGGGCGCCAGGCCTTGCGCCAATGCGCTGCCAAAGCGGTTCTTGCCCGCTGCGCTTTCGGCCACGCTCTCCACCAGGCTGTTCCAGGCGCCGCAGTTCGGGCATTTGCCCAGCCAGCGCGGCGTGCTGCCGCCGCACTCGTTGCAGGTGTAGAGGGTTTTGTCTTTGGCCATGGGGCGAGATTGTGGCCGATGGTGGCTGGGTTTGAGCCGGCTTCAGGCCAGACCCTGCGCCAGGGTGGCGGTCAATTCAGCGGCGGGCACGGCGCGGCAGCCGCTGGCGTTTTGACCCGACCACAAGGGGCTGCAGTCGCCCAGGCCCTGCGCCTCGAAATGCGCGCGCAGTGGGGCGACGGCGGCGGTGGCCGTTGGAAAAGCGGGCGCCGCCGGGTTCAAAGGCCCGAGCGTGCGCATCAGGCGGTTGGCGATGCCGCGCGCAGGGCGCCCGGTGAAGAGCGTGGTCAGCTCGGTGTGGCGTGCCGCTTCGCTCATCAGCGCGGCGCGGTGCACCGCGCTGGTGCTGGCTTCGGGGCAGCAGAGGTAGGCGGTGCCCACTTGCACGCCCGAGGCGCCCAGGGCCATGGCCGCGCGCACGCCGGCCGCATCGGCGATACCCCCGGCCGCGATCACTGGCACCCTCACTGCGGCCACCACCTGCGGCAGCAGCGCAAAGGTGCCCAGCTGCGTGCCGAGATCGCGCGTGAGGAACATGCCGCGGTGGCCGCCGGCTTCCAGGCCTTGCGCAATGACGGCGTCGGCGCCATGGGCTTCAAGCCAGCGCGCCTCTTCAACCGTGGTGGCCGATGACAGCACCACGCTGCCCCAGCGTTTCACGCGCGCAAGCAGCTCAGGTGCAGGCAGACCAAAGTGGAAGCTGACCACCGGCGGCGCAAACGGTTCGAGCAGGTCGGCCAGCGCCTGCGAAAACGGCTGGCGGCCCGCACCGGCGGGCACCTGGGCGGGGTCGAGCCCGGCCTCGTCGTAGAACGGGCGCAGCGCTTCGCGCCAGCGGGCTTCGGCGGCATCGTCGGGCGCGGGCGGGGTGTGGCAAAAGAAGTTGACGTTCCAGGGGCCTTGGGCCTGCGCGCGCAACACCTGCAGCTCGGCCCGCAAGGCCTCGGGCGCGAGCATGGCGGCCGGCAGTCCGCCCACGCCACCGGCGGCGCAGACCGCCAGGGCCAGGGCCGAGCCCTGGGCGCCGGCCATGGGGGCCTGCAGCAAGGGCAGGCGCGAGGGGATCAGGGTGTTCAGGCTGGTGGGACTGGGCATGCGCCAAGGTTAGCGCATGCCGCGCTCAGGTGGCCAGCGCCTCAAAGGGCAGGCTTTGCTTGACCAGGATCACCGTGCAGGGCGCGCCCATGGCCACCTTGATGGGCACCGTGGCCACGAAGCGCTGCATTTGCAGGCCGTGCGTGGCCGCGCCCATGATGATCATGTTGACGTTGTTGCCCTCGGCGTAGCGCAGCAGCGCTTCGGCCACATCGCCCGATTCGAGCACATGGAAGGAGGCTTGGTGGTCGCTCAGGTCAAGGCCCTGCGCCCATTGCTTCATGCGCGTGATGTGCTGGCGCCGCAAGGCGGTTTCGCTGCGCTCGCTGTCGGTGCTGCTGCTCTCGCCCGACGAGATCACCGTCACGCAGGCCAGGCGCGCGCCACGGCGCAGCCCCAGCGAGCGCGCCACCGCCTCGCGCAGCGAATACAGCGTGGCGTCGCTGACGTCGTTGTGCGGCAGCGCGACCATCAC
This sequence comes from Pseudomonadota bacterium, assembly GCA_039805705.1. Classification (GTDB taxonomy): domain Bacteria; phylum Pseudomonadota; class Gammaproteobacteria; order Burkholderiales; family Burkholderiaceae_C; genus Limnohabitans_A. The sequence goes on along the minus strand of JBDLTR010000041.1, from coordinate 386 downwards.
GATCGGCACTTCTTCGATGCGCTGCGAGGGCAGGGGCGAGGGTTGGTACTGCTTGCCGGCCGCGCGCACCCAGCGCTTGAAATGCGTCCAGAAGCCGGTGCCCTGGGTTTGCCGGCCGCGCTCGGTCACGATCACCTGGTCGGGGTTGGCCAGGTCGAAGGCCAGCAGCGAGGCCGAGCGGTAACGCTGGTCGGCCTCGGGCTCGAGGCAGCGCAAGATCACCTCTTGCAGCCATTCGGGCAGTTCGGGGCGGCGCTGGCGCGGGGGCACCGGGTCCATCCACAGGCGCTGGCGCATGCCGCCCTGGGTGGCGGGTTCGCCAAACGGTGTTTCGCCGGTGGCCAGCTGGTAGAGCATGACGCCGATGGCGAACACATCGCTGCGCG
>JBDLTR010000040.1:0-4686 GCA_039805705.1 Pseudomonadota bacterium | reverse complement strand
GACTGCAGGTCTGCCACGAGCCTGTCGCATTGACCACGCTGGATGCCCTGGCCGCTGAACACGCACTCAGCGCCTATGACGCCTGCTACCTCGAATTGGCACTTCGCCGCACTCTGCCGCTGGCCACGCTGGACCGCGCCCTGCTGGCGGCCATGGCCCGTTGCGGTGTGCCACTGGCCAGCCTGCCCGGCGCCGCCAACGTCTAGCCCGAGTTTGTCACTTGGCTCAGCCACCCTCAATGGAATCAACAACTTAGCGCGGTTTTTTGGCGCGTATGGCACTACGTTTTTGTAGTTGCCGCCGGTTGTCGAGCCGGCCTGAGCGGCAGGCTCAGACGAGCACGCGATGGGTGCGGCCGGGGTTGGGGTCGAGCTTGAGGATGGTGCCCAGCGTTTGATGCCGCGGTTTGGGGCGCGTGGCCTTGCGCACATGCACGGCGCGACCATCGCGACGCTGCATGGTGACCGTGACCCGGCGCTGAGTGTCCAGCGTCTGACGCAGCGTGTTCCAGCTGTCGTTGATGCCGTGGGCCTTGAGCTGCAAGCGCAGCGTGTGCACGAAGTGATATGCCAGCACGCTGATGAACAAGTGCCCCTCGACGCGTCGATCAATTCGGTGGAACACCGGGCGCAGACCCAGGTCGGTCTTGAGCGAGCGGAACACCGACTCCAGCTCGGTGAGCATGATGTAGGTGCGCCACAGCGTGGCGTTGTCCTGATCGACCAAGGTGGTGCGCAGGCAGTACACGCCCGGATGCGCAGCCGCGCTGCCGGGCAAGATGCGCTTGACCCAGGTGATGGCGGTGACGCGCTTGCCCTCGGGGTCGGTGACCGCCGTGATCTCGTAGTGCTGAGCAGCGCGCGCGAAGCGCTGCTTGGCGCGGCCCAGGCGCTGCATGAAGGTGGCCACGTCCTGGGTGCCGCGCGGCTTGCTCAGGCCGGCCTGCAACTTGGCCAGCGCAGCCTCCAGGCCACTGGCCTTGGCCGTATCGATGGCACGGTCCTTTTCCTCCCGCGCGGGCGAGTGGCAGTACAGCAGCACATGGCCCTGCGCGTCGAGCACGCGCTGCAGCTTGATCGTCACCTCGCCGGCCGATTGCACCTCGGTGGCCAGGGTCGGATCGAACTGGCGCTCGCGCAGCTTGGACACCACCACGTAGTGATAGCCCTGCTCGCGCAGCCAGGTCAGATTGGCCTCGGTGGCAATGCCCGCATCCATCACCACGGTGGCCCCCGGGGCCGCGTCCAGGCCCGTGAGCATGCCCTTGAGCGTGGTGGGCTCGCTGGCGTTGCCGGCGAAGAACTGCACGCGCCGCACGAAGCCGCTGGCGTCCAGCGCCATGGCCAGCGTCACCAGCGGGCAGTCGCTGCGGCACTCCTTGCTGTGGCCACGCTTGGCCTTGCTCACCCCGGCGGCCACGCCCTCGAAGTAGGTGTTGGTCAGGTCGTACAGGGTGATGGTCTGGCCCAAGCCGAACATCGAGCGGGCCTGGCCGAACAGGTGCTCTTGCAAGGCCTCGCGGTGCTTGTACAGCGCGTCAGAGGCGCGGTACAGGCGGTTCAGGTCCATACCCTCGAAGTCGAAGTCAATGAGCTCGCCCAAGCCCGATGTGTCCTTCAACCAGGCGTGCGTGGCAAGCTCGCTGCCCGGCTGGGCCATGCGCGCGACGATGTTGCCAAGTGCGGCGGCGATCTGCGGGCGGTTCAGGCCCAACTCGCTGAGCTTGTCCTCCAAGCCGCATTGGCGCATGGCCGACAGCGCCGCGTGCTCCACGCCCACGCTGCGTGGGTCCACCAGTTCCAGCGAATCGAGATCGACCTCTTGGTAGCGATTGATCTCACCGACACCGCTGCTCAGGTCCCTGGCCGGGGCAGGGGAAGCAGGGGAAGCAGGGCAAGCAGGGCAAGCAGGAACAGCGCGCGCAGCCGGCGCCGAGCCCAGGCTGGGCTCGGCAAGCTTGCCCGCAATGATCTGCGCCGCAAAGCGTTGCGCGAAGATTTGCACCTGCTCAGGCAGCGCCGCATCCAGCATCGAACCTTGCCCATGCACCAACTCGTCAACGCGCTTGGCCAGCGCGGGCCAATGGGCTTGGGGCAGATCGAAGTGACTGCCCAGGTTGAGCACGGTGGTCTGCTTGACGGCACTGCCCACGCGGGCGCTGTGCACCAGGCGGTAGGTGACATAGGGCTCACCCGAGACGCGATTGCGGGTCTGGGTGCGGCGAATGAACATGCACGCGATGTTGCACCAAGGCCTGATGCACCGCAATACATGTTACACAATTATGGCACTACATTTCGCCGCAAAGACCGGAACTCAATGCTGACAAGGACTTGCAACCGGCAAAGATCAAGAGTCGGCGGGAAATTGACAAACTTGGGCTAGCGTCGGCCTCGATCCGGTACAGCCAGGCGATGCGCTGGATGGCTTGCGCAGCCACGACACTCGCGTTGGCCTTGACGAGTTCGTCGAACTTGCGTCTTGCGTGGGCCAGGCAATAAGCGGTGCTGCGTCCGTCCAGCGCCAACGCGGCGTCGTAGCCGGCGTACGCGTCGACCACCAGCGTGCCCGTCCACCCCTGGAGGAACTCGCAGGGATACTTCGCGCCGCGCCCGAGGCAGAAGTCGAACACCACCCCCGGGTCGGGCTCGAAGGCGCCTCGTGCATAGGCCCACATGTAGGCCTTCTTGGTCTTGCCCGCGCCGGGGTCCAGCAGCGAGATCGGCGTCTCGTCGGCGTGCAGCACCCGCGAGCCGAGCACGAAGGCCCGGTGCGCGTCGTACAGCGGCATCAGCTGGGCCCCGGTCTGCCCGCTCCAGCCCGCCAGCGTCGAGCGCGGCGTGTGCACGCCGGCGCGGGCGTTGGCCTGCTCCTGCCGGTAGTAGGGGATGTGATCGACGAAGCGGCTGACGACGGTGTGCGCCTGCAGGCCCGGCGTTGGCAACGCGTTGTCGAAGACTTGGGGTGCAGCCGGCTCCTGCACCAGCAGCTGGCAGCACTTGCAGGCCCACTTGCCGCGGATCTGGCGTTGCACGAAGAACTGCGCCGGGATGATGTCCAGCCGCTCGCTGATGTCCTCGCCCACGCGCAGCATCGGCTGGCCGCACTCGGGCGTCGGGCAGCGAGTGTCCTCGGGCTCCACGCGCTGCTCCACGCGTGGCAGGTGCTCCGGCAAGGCTTCGCGCTTGGGCTGGCGGCGGGGCTGCTTGTTGGCTTCCTTGTCGGCATCCTTCTCGGGTGCGCCACCGCCGGCAGCGGCGCCTTGCAGAGCGGCAAGCTGCGCCTCCAGGCTGGCCTGGTCGGCCGCACAAGTCTCCTCGAAGATGTCGCGCTGCTCGGCGTTCATGCGCTCGGTCTTGGCGCCGAACTTCCAGGCCTTGAACCGTGCGAGCTGGAACGTGATGTTCTCGATCTTCGCGTCGCGCCACTTGATGGCCTGCGCCTGTGAGTCGATTCGCTTGCGCTGCTCGCCGATGTGGCGGCTCTGCTGGTCGATGTGAGCCCGCATCTGCGTGAAGAGGGCGCCCAGTTCGGCCGCGCTCAGCGCCTGGATGTTCTGGGGGTCGATGGCCTGCGCGTCGAGCATGCAGCATTGTTGGGGACACAGAGTCGCCCGCCAATCGGGTCTTCTTCCAATTGCCTTTGATCAGCCGTTAAGACCGCCTCACATACGAGTTATGACTCGGAGTTGCTCAAGGCGCTGCCACGGCAGTCCCACCACCAGGGCGTCGAACTGATCACGGGTCAACGTCATGGGCACTGTGCCGGCTGATGCCCCGCTGGGCCACTCGAAGCTGCCCTTGTTCAGGCGCCGGGCGGCGCACCAGACACCGAAGCCGTCGTGCAGCAGGAGCTTGACGCGCGTTGAACGGGCGTTGGCGAAGAGGTAGCCGTGGTGCGCTTGTGCGGCGCCGAAGACCTGCACCACGCGGGCCAGCAGCCGATCGGCACCGGCACGCATGTCCACCGGATCCACCGCCAGCCAGACGGCGTCGATGCGGATCACCGCAGCAGCTCACGCAACCAGGCCGCGCAAGCACCAGCCTCCTGCGTCGGCCAATTCACCACCACCGTGGTCGGACCACGCCGCAATTCGATGTGAATGTCCCTGGCCGGCGTCGAGCAGTCAGCCAGCCTGAGCGGCACGAACTTGTCCTGCACATCACGCAGCGCGTGGGCCGCCCCCGCGGCGGCTCCCGCCAGTCCGACATCTGGACGTGGCTCCGCCAACCAGCGACGAACCATGTTTGCGTTCAGGCCATACGACAGCGACACCGCCGCAATCGACACACCAGGTGCGCGACAGGCCTGCACCACCTCGGACTTGAACTCGGTGCTGTGACTCCGCCGCCCTCGTCCTGCGCCCGCACTCGCTCGCGTAGTGTCCACGTGTCCACCAATAGTTAAGTGGACACCATCGTCCTCGCGACGTCGCCCACGTTCAAGATGCCACCGCTGGACGCTTACGTCGCAAGCGCTGATTCGTGCGTCTGAATCAACGGCCGCCCATCGGGCGACTCAGCAACGTCAACGGGCGCTGGAGACGCTTAAGAGGCGTTGCGAAGCGTTTCTTGCAGAAGAACTCGATCAGAGCGCGGTCGACTCGCTACTGACGAGCGAGCCTGCCGGACGTGACTCCGTTCTTGCGCTAGAAAGACGATGGTCGGGATTCGAGAAAAGGTCACT
>JBDLTR010000039.1:0-12007 GCA_039805705.1 Pseudomonadota bacterium | reverse complement strand
CCTCGCCCGCGAACAGCGGGATCACCGGGTCGGCGCTGAGCGTCTGCGCGAGGTAATCGCCCAGACCGCCTTTGTACTGCCAAGTCTGCGTGTCCTTGGTTTTCTCATTCACCAGGCTCACCGCCACGCCGGGCATCAGCACGGCCTTGCTGCGCAGCAGGTGCACCAGCTCGGCCATGGGCAAGGCAGGCGAGTCGAAGTACTTGGCGTCGGGCCAGACCCGCACCGTGGTGCCTTGCTTGCGGTCGCCCTCGCCGCTCTTGCGCGTGACCAGAGGCTGGTCGACGTCGCCACCGGCAAACACCAGCGTGGCCACCTGGCCATCGCGGTGGCTGGTGGCCTCCAGGCGCTTGGCCAGCGCGTTGGTCACCGAAACACCCACGCCGTGCAGGCCGCCCGAGAAGCTGTAGGCACCGCCCGAGCCCTTGTCGAACTTGCCGCCAGCGTGCAGTCGGGTGAAGACCAACTCGATCACCGGCGCCTTTTCCTCGGGGTGCAGGCCAAACGGGATGCCGCGGCCGTCGTCCTCGACGCTGACCGAGCCATCCCCGTGCAAGGTGACCTTGATCTTTTTGCCGTAGCCCGCCAGCGCCTCGTCGGCGGCGTTGTCGAGCACCTCTTGAATGATGTGCAGCGGGTTGTCGGTGCGGGTGTACATGCCCGGTCTTTGCTTGACCGGCTCCAGGCCCTTGAGGACCCGGATCGAGCCCTCGGAGTAGCCGCTGGAGGTTTTGACGGTGTTGGAGCTTGCCATGGCGGCGGATTGTAGTGCGAATGCGGAGGAAAAACTGTACAAATAAACAGCTTTGGCGTCCGCTGGACCGCCCAGGGTGGAGATCCCGGGCCGCCGCCACGAAGCCGTCGCGGATTGGTTACAGTCGCAGGATGCAGTCCAAACCCCTTTCCCTGACCCAGGTGCTCGCTTGCGGCGCCGCCATCGTCACCCTCTCGATGGGCGTTCGCCACGGCTTTGGCCTGTGGTTGCAGCCCATCACCCAGGCCCAAAGCTGGGGCCGTGCCGACTTTGCCTTTGCCATGGCGGTGCAAAACCTGGCCTGGGGCTTTTTCGGCATTTTTGCCGGCATGATCGCCGACCGCTTTGGCGCCTTCCGCGTGATTGCCGGTGGCGCTGTGCTCTACGCGCTCGGGCTGCTGGGCATGGCCTGGTCGACTTCGCCTTGGACCTTTGCGCTGTTCACCGGCGTGGTCATCGGCATGGCGCAGGCGGGCACCACGTACGCGGTGATTTACGGCGTGATCGGTCGCAATGTGAGTGCCGAGCGGCGTTCCTGGGCCATGGGCATCGCGGCGGCGGCCGGGTCTTTTGGCCAGTTCCTGATGGTCCCGATCGAGGGGATGCTGATCAACGTCACCGGCTGGCAAAACGCGCTGCTGATTTTGGCCGCCGCGGCTTTGCTGATCGTGCCGCTGGCCTGGGGTCTGCGCGAGCCGCACCTGGCGGCCGCCGGCGGCGTCCACCGTGAGCAAACCATTGGCCAGGCCCTGGGCGAGGCCTTTGGCTACCGCAGCTTCCAGCTGCTGATGGCGGGTTATTTTGTCTGTGGCTTCCAGGTGGTCTTCATCGGCGTGCACATGCCGAGCTACCTCAAGGACGCCGGTCTCTCGCCGCAGGTGGCCAGCTATGCGCTGGCGCTGATCGGCCTGTTCAATGTGTTCGGCACCTACGCGGCTGGGTCCCTGGGCCAGAAGCTGGCCAAGCGCAAGATCCTGGCGTTCATTTACTTCGCGCGTTCGGTGGCCATCGTGCTGTTCCTGCTGGCACCGCTCACGCCGATGAGCGTCTACATTTTCTCGGCCGTCATGGGCTTGCTGTGGCTGTCGACCGTGCCGCCGACCAACGCCGTGGTGGCGCAGATTTTCGGTGTGGCCCACCTGTCCATGCTCAGCGGCTTCATTTTCTTCAGCCACCAAATCGGCTCTTTCATGGGCGTGTGGCTCGGCGGCTACCTGTACGACAAGACCGGCAGCTACGACATCGTCTGGTACCTGGCGATCGCGCTGGGCGTGTTCGCCGCACTGGTCAACCTGCCGGTGCGTGAAACCGCCATTGCCCGAACCCGAGTCCAGGCCGCCTGAAGCAGATCGACATGAGCCGAGAACGCCTGCGCACACGCCTGCCACCCTGGGTGATGTGGGCCACCGCGGTCGCGGTGCTGGCGCTGACCGCCTGGCTCTATGCCCGCCCCGAGATGGCGATCTTCCTGGCCGAGCAGCTCTGGGCCTGTTTCTGAACACAGCGATGCACGGCACCGAAGCCCCCTCCCCTTGGGTCTGCCGCTGGACCCCGCTGATCCGCCCGGCGGCCGAGGTGCTCGACCTGGCCTGCGGGGGCGGCCGACACATGCAGTGGCTGGCGGCTCAAGGCCACCGCGTGCTGGGGGTGGACCGCTCGCCCGAAGCCCTGGCGCTGGCCTCGGCTTTCGGCCCCACACTGCAGGCCGACATCGAAAGCGGCCCTTGGCCCCTGCAAGGACGCAGCTTCGACGCGGTGGTGGTGACCCACTACCTGTGGCGACCGCTGTGGCCGCAGATCCTGGCCAGCGTGGCCGCCGGCGGGCTGCTGATCTACGAAACCTTCGCGCGTGGGCATGAGACCGTGGGCCGGCCCTCGCGGCCCGACTTTCTGCTGGCCCCGGGCGAGCTGCTGCAGGTGGCGACCCAGGGCGGCCTGCGCGTGCTGGCTTATGAAGACGGTTTTTTGCCCGCGCCCGAGCGCTTTGTGCAGCGGCTGGTGGCGGTGCGCGAGCAGCCCGGTGACACGCCCGCACGCTGGCCCTTGGCCTGATGCATCCGGTCACGGGCGCAGGCCCCCGCCTCGTTAGAATGGCTTTTTCTTTGCCGAAAAAAACGACATGAGCACCACCCACCGGATCCAGGGCAGCATTCCCGCCCTCATCACTCCCATGCACGACAACGGCGCCGTGGACTACCCCACGCTGCGCAAACTGATCGACTGGCATGTGGCCGAAGGCACGGATGGCCTGGTCATCGTGGGCACCTCGGGTGAATCGCCCACGGTGGATGTCGAAGAACACCGTGAAATCCTGCGCGTCTCGGTCGAGCAGGCGGCCAAGCGCATCCCCATCATCGCCGGTTGCGGCGCCAACTCCACCGCCGAAGCCATCGAGCTGGCCAAATTCGCCGAGTCGATCGGCGCCGACGCGCAGCTGCAGGTGGTGCCCTACTACAACAAGCCCACGCAAGAGGGCCTGTACCGCCACTTCAAGGCGATTGCCGAGGCCACGCCCAAGCTGCCGGTGATTCTGTACAACGTGCCGGGCCGCACCGTGGCCGACCTGCAGCACGACACCGTGCTGCGCCTGGCCCAAGTGCCGGGCATCATCGGCATCAAAGAGGCCACCGGCAACATCGAGCGCGCCCAGTGGTTGATCCGCGATGTGCCCAAGTCTTTTGCCGTCTACTCGGGCGATGACCCGACCGCGGTGGCCCTGATGCTGTGCGGCGGCGCCGGCAACATCAGCGTGACCGCCAACGTGGCCCCGCGCCTGATGCACGAGTTGTGCAAAGCCGCCATGCGCGGGGACATCGCCAGTGCGATGAAGATCCAGTTCCAGCTGATGCCGGTGCACAAAAACCTGTTCGTCGAGGCCAACCCCATCCCCGTCAAATGGGCCATGGCCCGCATGGGTCTGTGTGGCGGCGCGCTGCGCCTGCCACTGACCGAGCTGTCCGAAGGCCAGCGCCCGGTCGTGGAAACGGCCCTCAAGGCCAGTGGCCTGCTGTGATCCCCCAACAAGGAAGTCAAGTGAAACGATTGCCCACCCGGTCCGTGCTTGTGATGGCCGCGCTCAGCCTGCTGGCGGGCTGCTCGGCCCTCGAAGAGGACAAGATCAATTACAAAAGCGCCGCCAAGGCGCAACCGCTGGAAATCCCGCCCGACCTGACCCAGCTGCGCAAAGATTCGCGCTACGCGATCGAAAGCACCTCGGCCACGGCCTCTGGCTTTGCCAGTGCGGGCCAGGTGGTCAAGGACGCGGGCACCGCGGCCAATCGCCTGGGCGATGTGCGCATGGAGCGCTCGGGCAACCAGCGCTGGCTGGTGGTGGACCGCTCCGCGGACAAAGTGTGGGACGCCCTGCGCGAGTTCTGGACCAGCAACGGCTTCGTGCTGAGCACCGATGCCCCCGATGTCGGCATCATGGAAACCGACTGGGCCGAAAACCGCGCCAAGATCCCGCAAGACTTCATCCGCCGCACCCTCGGCAAAGTGCTCGATGGCTTGTACTCCAGCGGTGAACGCGACCGTTTCCGCACCCGCCTCGAGCGCAACGCCGCGGGCGGTGTCGACATCTATGTGACGCACCGCGGCATGGCCGAGGAATACGAGTCCACCCAGAAGCAGCGCACCATCTGGATGCCCCGGCCCTCGGACCCCGAGCTCGAGATCGAATTCATGCGCCGCATGATGGTCGCCCTCGGCGCGCCCAAAGAGCAAGCCGCGCAGGCGGGCGCGCCCAGCGCCGCCGCCGGCAGCGTGACGGCCGCCAGCACGGTGAGCCAATGGCAAGGCCAGCCCGCGCTGCTGCTCACCGACGAGCTGGACCGCGCCTGGCGCCGCACGGGCGTGGCGCTGGACCGCAGTGGCTTCACGGTCGAAGACCGCGACCGCAGCAAGGGCCTGTTCTTCGTGCGCTATGTGCCGCCCACGGACAAGCCCGAGCAAGGTTTCTTCGCCAAACTCTTTGGCGACAAGGCCAAGGGCCCCGAGCTCACGCGCTACCAGATCCGCGTGCAAGCGCGCAGCGAGGGGGGCAGTGCGGTCAACGTGCTGACCCAGACCGGCCAGAGCGAAAAGTCGGACAACGCCGAGAAAATCCTCAAGCTGCTGGCGGCCCAGTTGCGCTGAGCGCGGCCAGACAGCCACAAAAAAACCCGCCGTGTGGCGGGTTTTTTTGTGGGCTCAGCCGGCGCGAGCCGACCGAGTCGCAAGACCAATCACTTGGCGGCAGAAGCAGCGGCCGAAGCGTCAGCAGCGGGAGCCGAAGCAGCGGCAGAAGCGTCAGCAGCAGGTGCCGGAGCAGCCACGGGGGCGGCGGGAGCAGCGGCTTCTTCTTTTTTGCCACAGGCGGCCAGGGCAGCAGCAGCGATGACGGCGGCCAGAACGAGGGTCTTGTTCATGTTGAATGTCCTTAGTAAGGTTGAATCACAATTTCCGGAAATTGTCGTCACAACCTCTGCGGTTGTTGACATGAGCCGGCAGACTCATGTCTTGGGCTCAGCCGAAAATTATAGCGTTTTCCCCGATATGCAGCAACGCGGCTTGAAATCTTTGTGTCAGTCTGTTGGCGTTGCCTTCAGGCAACGTGCAGCCAGCCGTTGGCCAACCACTCCTGCAGCGCCTGGCGCGCAGCCTCGCTGAGGGAGGCCACGGCCTGTGCGGAGATGCAGCGCTGGTCGGCCAGGCTGCGCAGCACGCGGGCATCGCGACCGCCCGCCACAAAGCCTTCGCCGTTGATGAAGATGTGGCGCTGGTCGTACATCATGCGGCTGCGGCGGTCGAGCGCCACGCCCTGACCGGCCGGCCAGCGCGCAGCGGGGTCGGCCTCGAACCAGACCTGGGGCTTGGGCTCGGTGAGGTACTCGCCCAGAAGCAGCGCCAGCAGATCGGGATCGTCCTGAGCTTTGCGCAGCGCCGTGCGGGCAAAGTCCAACAACGCCTCGGGGATGGCCCCCGGCGCGCTGACGGCCGCTTGCTGGGGGTCACGGTAGACCACTTCGCCCACCCGGTCCAAGGCCTCGTCGGCCAGGCCCTGCAGCAGCTCACGGGCCAGCTCGCCCTCTCCTGGCGAACGAAAACCGATCGACCAGGTCATGCACTCCCCGACCGCGATGCCATCGTGGGCGTACTTGGGCGGCAGGTAGAGCATGTCGCCCGGCTCGAGCACCCACTCTTGCTCAGGCTCAAAGTTTTCCAGGATCTTGAGCGGCACCCCGGCTTGCAGGCTCAGGTCTTTCTGACGGCCGATGCGCCAGCGGCGTTGGCCATGCGCCTGCAACAGAAACACGTCGTAGCTGTCAAAGTGCGGCCCCACACCCGCGCCGTCGGTGGCGTAGCTGATCATCAGGTCGTCCAGCCGCGCGTCGGGCACAAAACGGAATTGCTGCATCAGCTGGTGCACACCCTCGTGGTGCAAGTCCACACCCTGCACCAGGAAGGTCCAGTTTTTCTGGCTGAAGGGTGGCAAGCTGCGGCGCGGCAAAGGGCCGCGTTTCATCTTCCAGCCTTGGGCGTTGCGCACGATCAGGCGCGATTCGACGTCTTCTTGCGCCGCCAAGGCTACCAGGTCGCTGCGGCCCACGCAGGGTTTGAAACCGGGGATGGCCTGGCGCACCAGCAAAGGCTTTTTGTGCCAGTGGCGTTTCATGAACTGGGCCGGCGTGAGCCCCCCCAGCAAGGTCAAAGGTTGGTCGATGTCCATGGTGAGACAATTGTCCCATGGACATCAAAGAGCAATGCGTGGTCGCGCTGACCTGGACCCTCAAGGACACACTGGGCGAAACCTTGGATACCCTGGACGAGCCGGTGGAATTTCTGGTCGGTGGCCAAGACCTTTTGCCCAAAATCGAGCAGGCCTTGCAAGGCCACAGCACCGGTGCCAGCCTGGATTTGCACCTCGAGCCTGAGGACGCTTTTGGCGACTTTGATGAACACCTTTTGTTCCTGGAGCCGCGCAGCCTGTTTCCCAAGGACATTGAAGAAGGGCTGACGATCGAAGGCAATGCCCTGCCTGCCGGCAGCAACCCCGACGCCCCGCGCAACGCGCTCTACACCATCGCCCAGATCTACCCCGAGCATGTGGTGCTGGACGGCAACCACCCCTTGGCCGGCATTGCGCTGCGTCTGCACCTGACGGTGGCGGCTGTGCGAGAGGCCACCGAAACCGAAATTGGCCGCGGCACTTGTGGCACAGGCTTCTTCAAGATCGAGGTCGGCGAGCACGGCTCGTCGGATGGACAGACCTTGCATTGAGTTCGCTGGTGTGAGCGAGGTTTGGTCAGCCAGCGCTTTGGCCTCAATCCGCGTGGGCGGGGCGGCATGCCCGGCTCCTCATGCTGCGCCGAGGCGCAGAAATCGTTCACCGGGCACGCCGCCCCGCCCACGCTGTGGCGTTTGGCGCTTGAACTTCCAACCACCCAGAAGTTCGCTCCAAAACTGCTGACGAGGTTCGGGGTCTGGGGGCGCCGTGGGCCGATTTCTGTGTACCCACAGCATGAGGCCCGCGGCGCTCCCAGACCTCGAACCGGCGCACGATGGGCCTAATAAGTCAGCAAATCACTGCTTCCCCGTAGAACCGTACCCGCCAGCCCCACGCGCAGTCACGTCGCCAAACTCTTCCACCACGTTGAAGCGCGCCTGCACCACCGGCACGATCACCATCTGCGCGATGCGCTCCATCGGCTCGATGGTGAAGGCCACATCGCTGCGGTTCCAGCAGCTGACCATCAGCTGGCCCTGGTAATCGCTGTCGATCAAGCCCACCAGATTGCCCAGCACGATGCCGTGCTTGTGGCCCAGGCCCGAACGCGGCAGCAGCATGGCCGCGTAGCCCGGGTCCTTGAGGTGAATCGCGATGCCCGTGGGCACCAGCTGCCAGGCGTTGGGCGCCAGGGTCAGGGGCGTGTCCAGGCAGGCGCGCAAATCCAGGCCAGCGCTGCCGGGTGTGGCGTATTGGGGCAGTTGGTCGCGCATGCGCGCGTCCAGGATCTTGACGTCGAGGTCCATGGGGTCAGGCTTTCGGTGCGCCCAGTCGCTGGGCAATGTCTTGTAGGAGTTGGGTCGCCAGCGCTTGTTTGGAGGCATGCGGCAATTCACGGGCGCCATGAGCGTCCACCAAGAGCAAGGCGTTGTCGTCCTGGCCAAAGGTGCTGGGGCCGATGTTGCCCACCAGCAGCGGCACGCCTTTGCGCGCACGCTTGGCGGTGGCATGGGCCAGCAGGTCGTGGCTTTCGGCGGCGAACCCCACACAGAAAAGCTGGCCAGCCTGGGCGCGTGGCGACTGCGCCACCGTGGCCAGGATGTCGGGGTTTTCGACGAAGCCCAGTTGGGGGCTGGTGCCCGACCCATCTTTCTTGATCTTCTGATCGGCCGAGGTGGCCGGCCGCCAGTCGGCCACGGCCGCGGTCGAGATGAACACGCCCGCCTGATCGACCTGCTGCATCACCGCCGCCTGCATGTCGCGCGCCGAGCGCACGTCCAGCCGGCGCACGCCGCGCGGTGTGGACAGGCTCACCGGCCCGGCCACCAGCGTGACCTCGGCGCCTGCCAGCCGGGCAGCGCGGGCGATCGAAAAGCCCATCTTGCCGCTGGACAAATTGGTGATGCCGCGCACCGGATCGATCGCCTCGTAGGTCGGCCCGGCCGTCACCAGCACCCGCTGGCCTGCCATCGTCTTGGGGGTGAAAAAAGCTTCCAGGTCTTCCAGGATCTCTTCGGCTTCGAGCATGCGGCCATCGCCGGTTTCGCCGCAGGCCTGCTCGCCCTGACCCACATCGAGCACATGCACGCCATCGGCTTTGAGCTGTGCCACATTGCGCTGCGTGGCCGGGTTGGCCCACATCTCGCGGTTCATGGCCGGTGCCACGATCAGCGGAACCTGCTCGATGGGCCGGGCCAGGCACATCAAGCTCAGCAATTCATCGGCACGGCCGTGCAGCAGCTTGGCCATGAAATCGGCACTGGCCGGCGCGACCACGATGGCATCGGCCTCGCGGCTCAGGTTGATGTGGGCCATGTTGTTGCCCTCGCGCGCGTCCCACTGGGAGGTGTAGACCGGTCGGCCCGAGAGCGCCTGCATCGTCACCACGGTGATGAAATGCTCGGCCGCCTCGGTCATCACCACCTGCACCGTGACGCCGGCCTTGACCAGGGCGCGGCACAGCTCGGCCGCCTTGTAACAGGCGATGCCCCCGGACAGCCCCAGAACGATGTGTTTTCCAGCCAGTGCGCTCATGGCCGGCAATGTACCACTCCCCCCGGCCTTTATAATCTCGCTTTACCACCAGACGGGAGGCGCGCCTCCCCACCGGACATGACCAAATTCGTCTTCGTCACCGGCGGTGTGGTGTCCTCCCTGGGCAAGGGAATCGCCTCCGCTTCGCTCGCCGCGATCCTCGAATCGCGCGGCCTCAAAGTCACCCTCATCAAGCTGGACCCCTACCTCAACGTCGACCCGGGCACGATGAGCCCGTTTCAGCACGGCGAGGTGTTCGTGACCGACGACGGTGCTGAAACCGACCTGGATTTGGGCCACTACGAGCGCTTCATCAACACCCGGATGAAGAAGGCCAACAACTTCACCACCGGCCAGATCTACAAAAGCGTGCTCGAGAAAGAGCGCCGCGGCGACTACCTGGGCAAGACCGTGCAGGTCATCCCCCACGTCACCAACGAAATCCAGGACTTCGTCAAGCGGGGCGCCGGCTTTGACACCCCCGACGCGGTCGATGTGGCCATCGTCGAGATCGGCGGCACCGTGGGCGACATCGAATCGCTGCCCTTCCTTGAAGCCGTGCGCCAGCTCAGCCTGCGCCTGGGCCCCAACAATGCCGCCTTTGTGCACCTGACCTACCTGCCCTGGATCGCCACGGCCGGCGAGCTCAAGACCAAGCCCACCCAGCACACGGTGCAAAAACTGCGCGAAATCGGCATCCAGCCCGACGCGTTGCTGTGCCGCGCTGACCGCCTGATTCCCGACGAAGAGCGCGAGAAGATTTCCCTGTTCACCAACGTGCAGGGCTGGGGCGTGATCTCCATGCCCGACGTCGACACCATCTACAAGGTGCCGCGCGTGCTGCACGAACAAGGCCTGGACGGTCTGATCTGTGACAAGCTGCGCCTGAACACGCCCCCCGCCAACCTCAAGCGCTGGGACGACCTGGTCTACGAGACCGAGCATCCGCAGGGTGAGGTCACCATCGCCATGGTCGGCAAGTACGTGGAGCTCACCGACAGCTACAAGTCGGTCAACGAGGCGCTCAAACATGCCGGCCTGCGCAACCATGTGCGCGTCAAGATCGAGCACCTCGACTCCGAAACCATCAGCACCGCCACGCAGTCGCAGCTGGCCAAGTACGACGCCATCCTGGTGCCGGGCGGCTTTGGCAAGCGCGGCGTCGAAGGCAAGATCCTCACCGCCCAATTCGCGCGCGAAAACAAAGTGCCTTACCTGGGCATCTGCCTGGGCATGCAGGTCGCGACCATCGAGTACGCGCGCCACATGGCCGGCATGAAAAACGCCAACAGCACCGAGTTCGAGCCCGACACCCCCTACCCCGTGATCGCCCTGATCAACGAGTGGAAGGACGCCGACGGCTCGATCCAGAAACGCGACGAGAACTCCGACCTGGGCGGCACCATGCGCCTGGGCGCGCAAAGCTCCGACGTGGCACAGGGCACGCTGGCGCACAAGATCTACGGCGATGTGGTCACCGAGCGCCACCGCCACCGCTACGAAGCCAACGTGAATTACCTGGACGAGCTGCGCAAAGCCGGCCTGGTGATCTCGGCGCTGACCCAGCGCGAGCAGCTGACCGAAATCGTCGAGCTGCCGCAGGATGTGCACCCCTGGTACGTGGGCGTGCAGTTCCACCCCGAGTTCAAGTCCACGCCCTGGGACGGCCACCCGCTGTTCAACGCCTTCGTCAAGGCCGCCATCGACCACCAGGGCCAGGGCAAAAAGCTCAAGGCCGCTTGAACCGGGA
This sequence comes from Pseudomonadota bacterium, assembly GCA_039805705.1. Lineage (GTDB taxonomy): Bacteria > Pseudomonadota > Gammaproteobacteria > Burkholderiales > Burkholderiaceae_C > Limnohabitans_A. The sequence continues at coordinate 1,264 of JBDLTR010000039.1, read as the reverse complement.
GCAAGGCCATGCAACTGTGCGGATTCGAGGTCGGGCTGGACAAGCCGTTTTTCCTGATCGCAGGCACCTGCTCGATCGAGGGCCTGCAGATGTCACTCGACGTGGCGGGCCAGCTCAAGGAGATTTGCACCGACCTGGGCATCCCCTTGATCTACAAAGGCTCGTTCGACAAGGCCAACCGCTCTTCGGGCAACACGAAGCGCGGTGTGGGTCTGGATGCCGGCCTGAAGATCCTCGATGAGGTCCGCAAGCAGCTGCAGCTGCCCATCCTCACCGATGTGCACGACGAGTCGCAGGTGGCGCCTGTGGCCAGCGTGGTCGACGTGCTGCAAACGCCCGCCTTTCTGTGTCGCCAGACCGATTTCATCCGTGCCGTGGCCAAGTCGGGCAAGCCGGTGAACATCAAGAAGGGCCAGTTCCTCGCCCCCTGGGACATGAAGAACGTGATCGACAAGGCCCGGGCAGCGGCGAAAGAAGCCGGCCTGTCCGAAGACCGCTTCCTGGCCTGCGAACGTGGCGTGAGCTTTGGCTACAACAACCTGGTGGCCGACATGACCAGCCTGGCCGAGATGCGCAAGAGCGGCGCGCCGGTGGTGTTCGATGTGACCCACTCGGTGCAAAAACCCGGTGGCCAGGGCACCAGCAGCGGCGGCGCCCGCGAGATGGTGCCGGTGCTCGCCCGCGCCGGCGTGGCCGTCGGCGTGGCGGGCCTCTTCATGGAAACCCACCCCAAGCCTCTGGAGGCCTGGTCCGACGGCCCCAACGCCGTGCCGCTGGGCAAGATGCGCGCGCTGCTCGAGACGCTGGTGCAACTCGACGCCGTGACCAAAAAGAACCCGCTGCTGGAAAACGATTTCCAGTGAACGAGAACCTGTTTTCAAACTTCAAAGAGTGACTTCATGAGTGCAATCGTTGACATCGTCGGCCGTGAAATTCTGGACAGCCGAGGCAACCCCACCGTCGAATGCGACGTCCTGCTCGAATCGGGCGTGATGGGCCGTGCCGCCGTGCCCTCGGGCGCCTCCACCGGCAGCCGCGAAGCCATTGAACTGCGTGACGGCGACAAGGCACGCTACCTGGGCAAGGGCGTGCTCAAGGCCGTCGAGCACATCAACACCGAAATCTCCGAGGCCGTGCTGGGCCTGGACGCCTCCGAGCAGGCTTTCCTGGACAAGACCCTGATCGACCTGGACGGCACCGACAACAAGAGCCGCCTGGGGGCGAATGCCATGCTGGCCGTCTCCATGGCCGTGGCCCGCGCCGC
>JBDLTR010000038.1:0-15988 GCA_039805705.1 Pseudomonadota bacterium | reverse complement strand
ACCGTGGTCAGCGCCTCGGTCTGGTCGATGATCAGGTAGCCGCCCGATTTGAGGTCAACGCGCCGGCCCAGGGCCCGTGCGATTTCTTCGTCGATGCTGTAGAGGTCAAAAATCGGCCGCTCGCCCTTGTACAGCTGCAAGCGCTCGGCCGCCTTGGGCATGAACTCCTGGCCAAAGGCCAGCAGTTTGTCGAACTGCTCGCGCGAGTCGATGCGGATGCTTTGCGTGGCCTCGCCCACCAGATCGCGCAGCACACGCTGCAGCAGCGTCAGGTCCTCGTGCAGCAGCGACTTGGGCGGCAGCCGCGTCGAGGCCTCTTTGATGCGGCCCCAGGTCTTGCGCAGGTAGGCGATGTCTTCGGCCAGTTCGGCGTCGCTGGAATCCTCGGCGTTGGTGCGCAGGATGAAGCCGCCGCCCGCGCCACCCACCAGCGCCTGCACGCGCGCACGCAAGGCGTCGCGCTGCTCCGGCGGTATTTTTTGCGAGACGCCGATGTGGTCATCCTGCGGCAAAAATACCAGGTGACGGCCCGCGATGCTGATCTGTGTGGACAGGCGCGCGCCCTTGCTGCCGATCGGGTCCTTGATCACCTGCACCATCAGCGCCTGGCCTTCGAAAACCTGCTTCTCGATGGGCACTTGGGGCTGGCCCGTGCGCGCCTGCGCGGGCGCTTCGCCTTCCGGCTGGCGCTGCCAGACATCGGCCACGTGCAAGAAGGCCGCCCGCTCCAGGCCAATGTCGATGAACGCCGACTGCATGCCCGGCAGCACACGCGCCACCTTGCCCAGGTAGATGTTGCCGACCAAGCCGCGCTCGAGCGTGCGCTCGACGTGCAGCTCCTGCACCGCACCGAATTCGACCACGGCCACGCGGGTTTCCTGCGGCGACCAATTGATGAGGATGTCTTGTTGCATGGAAGCGTTGGGGTGTCAGCAGCGCAGGCCGGCACGGCGCAGCAGCTGGGCCGTCTCAAACAGCGGCAGCCCCATGATGCCCGAATAGCTGCCCCGCAGGTGTTCGATGTGGGCCGCGGCCCTGCCCTGCACGCCATAGGCGCCGGCCTTGCCCATGGGCTCGCCCGAATCCACATAGGCCCGGATCTGCGCCGGCGTCATGGGCGCAAAGCGCACCCAGGACTCGGACAGGGCGGCCAAGCGCTGACGTCCTTTTTGCACAGCGATCGCGGTCAGCACACGGTGCGTCTGGCCAGCCAGGCGCGTGAGCATGGCCCGTGCCTGGGCCGCATCGGCGGGCTTGCCCAGGATCTCGCGGCCCAGCGCCACCGTGGTGTCGGCGCACAGGACGGGCGCGGGCGGCAAGCCCAAGCCCTTGAGCCGGGCCACGGCGGCATCGAGCTTGAGCGCGGTGACGCGCTGCACATAGCGGGCGGGGGCTTCGCCGGGCAGCACGGCTTCCAGCGCCTCGGCGTCTTCGTGGGGGTCGGGCAAGAGCAAGCGGTGCGGCACACCGATCTGCTCGAGCAGTTGGCGACGGCGCGGACTTTGCGAGGCCAGGTAAATGAAATCACTCACGGTGGTAGGGGTGGTTGGCGTTGATCGACCAGGCGCGGTAGAGCTGCTCGATCAAGAGCACCCGCGCCATGGCGTGCGGCAAGGTCATGTCGGACAGGCGGATGCGCTCGTGCGCCGCTGCGCGGAATTCGGGGTCCAGCCCGTCGGGGCCGCCGATCACCAGCGCCACATCGTCACCGCCGAGTTGCCAGTCTTTCAGGCGCGCGGCCAAGGCCTGTGTGCGCAAGGCGGTGCCGCGTTCGTCGAGCACCACGGTGCGGCTGCCGCGCGGGATCGCCGCCTCGATGCGCTGGCGCTCGGCCGCGTACAAGGTGTCCAGGGTTTTGGAGCCGCGCGGCTCGGTTTTGACGGCCTTGAGCTCGACCTTGAGCTCAGGCGGGAAGCGCTTGGCGTAATCGTCCCAGGCGGTTTGCGCCCAATCGGGCACACGCTGACCGACCGCCACGATCAGCAGCTTCATGGGGGCTCAGGCGGATTTGCGGGCGGCGGGCCTGACCAGCTTGCGCGCGGGGGCCGCGGCTTTCTTGGCGGCCGATTTGGCCGAAGCCTGCCCCACCACCTTGGTCGTGACCTTTTGGGCGGGCGCCTTCTTGGCTGGGGCCTTCAAGGCCGGCTTCTTGGCCGCCGCGGTGGCCGCGGGCTTGTCCGCCTTGGGTGTCCCCGGCTTTTTGGCCGCCACTTTGCGGGCCGGTTTTTTCTCGGCCGTGGCTTTGGCCGGAGCGGCCGGCTTGGGCGCGCCGAATTTGAGGCGCACCGGTTTGTCGCCCCAGATTTCCTCGAGGTTGTAGTACTGGCGGATCACCGGCTGCATGATGTGCACCACGGCCGCACCACAGTCGGCGATGATCCACTCGCCGTTGTCTTCGCCCTCGATGCGGGGCTTGCCAAAGCCGCCTTCGCGCACCTTGTCGCGCACGCTGGCCGACAGGGCTTTCGTCTGGCGGTTGGAGGTGCCGCTGGCGATGATCACGCGTTCGAACAAGGGCGAGAGGTGCTCGGTGTTGAAGACCTGGATGTCCTGGGCCTTGACGTCCTCGAGCGCATCGACGATCACGCGTTGGAGTTTCTGGACATCTTTTTTGGCGGAGGCTTCGCTCATCGGGTCAGGCTTTCTCAGCGGGGCTGTAGAGGTGGTGTTCGTGAATATAACGTTCAACCGCAGGAGCGACCAGCTCGGCAATGCCGGCCTGGCGGGACAGTCGTTCGCGGATGTCGCTGGCGCTGATGGGCATCAGCGGCATGGGCAGAGGCTGGATCTCGGGTCCGGGCAGCTGCGGCTCGGGCGGGTCGCTGCGGTGCCAGGACGCCACTTGCGGGTCCCGTGCAGCGGCGCAAATTATAGCCAGCCGGGCGATCTCGGCGATCTGGTGCCAGCCCGGCAGGCTGCGCCGCTGGTCATCGCCGATCAGCAGGTGCAGGCGGGCACCCGGGTTCTCTTGGGCGATTTCGCGCAGCGTGTCCACCGTGTAGCTGGGGCCGCTGCGGCGGATTTCCCGCTCGTCCACCACCACCTGCGGGCAGTCGGCAAAAGCCAGTCGGGTCATGGCCACGCGGTGTTTCGCGTCGCTCAGTGGCGCCGATCGGTGCCAGGCCTGACCGGTGGGGAGCACACGCACCTCGTCCAAAGCCAGGGCCTCGATGGCCGAGCGCACCAGCGCCACATGGGCCAGGTGGGGCGGGTCAAACGCCCCACCGAACACGCCGATGCGCCGGGCGGGGTTCACACCCAGTCCTGGGGCACCAGGAAGTGGCTGAGCAAGCGCGCCTCGGGCGATCCTTCAGGGTCTTGGCGCTGGTAAGACCAGCGCACCTCGGGCGGCATCGACAGCAGGATCGACTCGGTGCGTCCGCCCGATTGCAGGCCGAAGTGCGTGCCCCGGTCCCACACCAGGTTGAACTCGACGTAGCGGCCCCGGCGGTAGAGCTGGAAATCCCGCTCGCGCTCGCCCCAGGGCAGGTCTTTGCGGCGGTGCACGATCGGCAGGTAGGCGCCGAGAAAAGCATCGCCCACGCTTTGCAGCATCTCAAAGCTGCGCACCATGCCCAGCTCGGCAAAGTCGTCGAAGAACACGCCGCCCACGCCGCGCTGCTCGTTGCGGTGCTTGTTGCAGAAGTACTGGTCGCACCAGGTTTTGAAGCGCGGGTGCAAATCGGGGCCGAAGGGCGTCAGCGCGTCTTTGCAGCTTTGGTGGAAATGCACCGCGTCTTCGTCAAAACCGTAGTAAGGCGTCAGGTCCATGCCGCCGCCAAACCAGGCCACCGGGTCTTGGCCGGGGGGCTTGGCCGCGATGGCGCGGACGTTCATGTGCACCGTGGGCACATAGGGGTTACGCGGGTGGAACACCAGCGAGACGCCCATCGCCTCGAAAGGCGCACCGGCCAGCTCCGGGCGGTGCTGGGTGGCCGAGGGCGGCAGCGCCGGCCCCGTCACATGCGAAAAGCCGCAGCCCGCCCGCTCGAACACCGGGCCGCCTTCCATGATCTTGGTGATGCCCTGGCCCTGGAGCTTTTCGCCGGCGGGCTTTTCCCAAGCATCGCTGACGAAGGGCGTGGGGTCGATCTCGTTCAGGGCCTGGGTGATGCGGGTTTGCAAGCCCACCAGGTAAGCGCGCACCTGCGCCAGGTCAATTTTGTCGGTCATGGGAATCCTTGGAGGGCCGCCAGGGCACGATGGGGCAGCCTTGATCGGCATGGTAACCCCGCACATCGGCAAACAGGGTTTGCAGCCGCGCGTAGTCGGCGGCTTCGTCACCGCTCAGGGTGAGGAAGTCGACAAAGCGCAGCTCGCGCCGCCCCCAGTCGAGCCGCACAATGCCCAAGGGCACGCCGGCGCCCAGAGCCACTTGGTAAAAGCCGCTGCGCCAGCCCGGCGTGCGTTTGCGCGTGCCCTCGGGCGCCAGGCCCAGCCAGAGCAATTTGTCTTCGCGCGCATGCTGCGCAAAGGTGTCAACCATCTGGGCCACCGCACCGTGCGCGGCGCTGCGGTCGATGGGCAAGCCCCCCACCCAGCGCAGCCAGCGGCCGAACACCGGCACCTTGAACAGCGTGTCTTTGCCCCAAAAGTGCGCCGGGATGCCGATCGCCCATTTGGCCAGGATGCCGACGATGAAATCCCAGTTGCTGGTGTGGGGGTAGACCACGGCCACGCCCTGCAGGGTGGGCAAGCCGTCAAAAACCACCCGCCAGCCCGCGCGCGCCAGCAGCCAGCGCGCCAGTGCCGAGCCTTTGAACTGCACCGGATGCGGCGAGGTCATGCGTGTGGCACTCAGTGCTTGATGGCGCGGTGGCCAATGTCGCGGCGGTACTGCATGCCGTCGAACGCGATGCCCTGCATGAGCTCGTAGGCTTTTTGCTGGGCCTGCTTGACCGAATCGGCCAGCACCGTGGCACACAGCACCCGGCCACCCGAGGTGAGGATCTGGCCGTCTTTTTCGGTCGTGCCGGCATGAAAGACCATGGCGTCCAGGCTGTCGGCGGGCAAGCCGGTGATGGCATCGCCCTTGCGCGGGGCCATGGGGTAACCGGCGGCGGCCAGCACCACGCCCAAGGCCACGCGGCGGTCCCAGTCGAGCTCCAGCGTGTCCAGGCCTTCGCTGGTGGCGGCCATCATGACGTCGAACAGGTCGGTTTTGAGGCGCATCAGGATCGGCTGCGTCTCGGGGTCGCCCATGCGGCAGTTGAATTCGAGCGTTTTGGGCTTGCCCTGGGCATCGATCATCAGGCCGGCGTACAAGAAACCGGTGTAGGGGATGCCGTCTTTCTCCATGCCACGGATGGTTGGCAGGATGACCTCGCGCATGGCGCGGGCGTGCACTTCGGCGGTGACCACCGGCGCGGGCGAATACGCGCCCATGCCGCCGGTGTTGGGGCCCTGGTCGCCATCGAGCAAGCGCTTGTGGTCCTGGCTGGTGGCCAGCGCGGTGACGTTTTTGCCGTCGCACAGCACGATGAAGCTGGCTTCCTCACCCTGCAGGAACTCCTCGATCACCACCCGCGCACCGCCGGCGTTGTGGGCCACGCCCAAGGTGTTGTCGAGCAGCATGAAGTCGATGGCCTCGTGCGCCTCGGCTGGCGTCATGGCCACGACCACGCCCTTGCCCGCGGCCAGACCATCGGCCTTGACCACGATGGGCGCGCCCTTGCGCTCGACGTAGGCGTGCGCGGCTGCAGGGTCGCAGAAGGTCTCGAACTCGGCGGTGGGGATGCCGTGGCGCTGCATGAAGGCCTTGGAAAAGGCCTTGGAGCTTTCCAGCTGGGCTGCAGCCTGCGTCGGGCCAAAGATGCGCAGGCCATGGGCACGGAACTGGTCGACCACGCCCGCCGCCAACGGAGCCTCGGGGCCAACCACCGTCAGACCGATCTGGTTGGCCTGCGCCCATTCACGCAGCTGCACCACGTCCGTGATGGGCACATTGACGAGGTGCTTGTCGCGTGTCGTGCCGCCGTTGCCAGGGGCCACATAGACCTGCTGCAACTTGGGCGATTGCGCCAGCTTCCAGGCCAGCGCGTGTTCGCGGCCACCGCCGCCGATCACCAAAACTTTCATGCCTGGCCTTTACCCGTCGATCTCGGCGTTGTGGAACACGTTTTGCACGTCGTCGAGGTCTTCCAGCACGTCCAGCAGCTTTTGCATCTTGGCCGCATCGTCGCCGCTGAGTGCGATGGTGTTTTCAGGCCGCATCGTGACTTCGGCAACTTCAGGCTTCAAGCCCACGGCTTCGAGGGCGTTTTTGACCGCCTCGAAGTCGGCCGGCGCGGTCAGCACCTCGATGGCGCCCTCCTCGTCCGCGATCACGTCCTCGGCACCGGCCTCCAGCGCCACTTCCATGACCTGGTCTTCGCTGGTGCCCGGGGCAAAAATCAGCTGGCCGCAGTTTTTGAACTGGAAGGCCACCGAGCCTTCGGTGCCCAGGTTGCCACCGTGCTTGGAGAAGGCGTGGCGCACCTCGGCCACAGTGCGCACGCGGTTGTCGGTCATGGTGTCGACGATGATCGCCGCGCCGCCGATGCCGTACCCCTCGTAGCGGATTTCTTCGTAGTTCACGCCTTCGAGGTTGCCGGTGGCCTTGTCGATGTTGCGTTTGATGTTGTCGGCCGGCATGTTGGCGGCCTTGGCCTTGTCCACCGCCAGGCGCAGGCGGGGGTTGGCGTTGAGGTCACCGCCGCCCGTGCGGGCCGCGACCATGATCTCGCGGATGATGCGGGTCCAGACGCGGCCACGCTTTTCGTCCTGGCGCCCTTTGCGGTGCTGAATGTTTGCCCATTTGCTGTGGCCGGCCATCGAAAATCCTTGTGCTTGGTGTAATCTGCCCCGGATTTTACTTTTTGATCCTGGGGGGACTGAAAAATGACCGATCCGATGCCGATCGCCCGCAATGCCCAAGTGGAATGCGCCCTGCTCCCCGGCTTGGCCAACCGCCATGGTCTGATCACCGGCGCCACCGGCACCGGCAAGACGGTGACGCTGCAAACCCTGGCTGAAAACTTCTCGCGCATCGGGGTGCCGGTGTTCATGGCCGACGTCAAGGGCGACCTGACGGGCATCAGCCAACGCGGCCAGATCGGCGACAAACTGGCCAAGGTGCTGGCCGAGCGCGGCATGGAGCGGCCCCAAGCCTTGGCCTGCCCGACCACGCTGTGGGACGTGTTTGGCCAGCAAGGCCACCCGGTGCGCGCCACGGTGAGCGACATGGGCCCGCTGCTGCTCTCGCGCATGCTGGGCCTCAACGAGACCCAAGCGGGCGTGCTCAGCCTGGTCTTCAAGATCGCCGACGACCACCACCTGCTGTTGCTGGACATGAAGGACCTGCGCGCCATGCTGCAGCATGTGGGCGACAACGCGCGGCAATTCACCACCGCATACGGCAACATCAGCGCGGCCAGCATCGGCGCCATCCAGCGCGGCCTGCTGCAAATCGAAGAGCAAGGCGGCGACCGGTTTTTTGGCGAGCCCATGCTCAACATCCAGGATTTCATGCAGACCGACGACCGCGGCATGGGCGTGGTCAACATCCTGGCGGCCGACAAGCTGATGAACGCGCCGCGGCTGTACGCCACCTTTTTGCTGTGGATGCTCTCCGAGCTGTTCGAGCAACTGCCCGAGATCGGCGACCCCGAAAAACCCAAACTGGTGTTCTTTTTCGACGAGGCCCACCTGCTGTTCAAGGACGCGCCGGCCGCCCTGGTCGAGCGCATCGAGCTGGTGGTGCGCCTGGTGCGTTCCAAGGGCGTCGGGGTGTACTTTGTCACCCAAAACCCGCTGGACATCCCCGACAGCGTGCTGGGCCAGTTGGGCAACCGGGTGCAGCACGCGCTGCGCGCCTTCACCCCGCGCGACCAGAAAGCGGTGCAGGCCACGGCGCAAACCATGCGGCCCAAGGCGGGGCTGGACATCGAGGCCGCCATCACCGAGCTGGGGGTGGGCGAAGCCCTGGTGAGCCTGCTGGACGCCAAGGGGCGGCCCTGCGAGACCGAGCGGGTGTTCGTGTTGCCGCCCGGCAGCCAGATCGGGCCGATCACGCCCGAGCAGCGCCAAACCTTGCTGCACAACTCATTGGTGGCCGGCGTGTACGAGCAAGCGGTGGACCGCGAATCGGCCTATGAGGTGCTCAAGGCCAACATCACCGCCCATGACGAAGGCCAGCCCGGCAGCGCAGACGGGTCAACGCCCAGCCATGGCGGCGCCCTGGGGGCCGTGTCGGACCTGCTGTTCGGCAGCACGGGCCCGCGTGGCGGCCAGCGCGAGGGCATCGCGCAAATGGTGGTCAAGAGCGCGGTGCGCACCGCCGGCTCGGCCATCGGGCGTGAGATCGTGCGCGGGGTGCTGGGCAGCTTGCTGGGCGGCAGCAAACGCCGGCGCTGAATCCGCGCAGGATGCAAAAAGCCGGGTGGCCCCGGCTTTTGCTGAGCCAGGCCCCTGAGGGCCTGTCCGCCGCGCCTCAATCGGCGGTGGCCGGCTCCTCGGCGCGGGACTTGCCGTCCTTCTTGGGCAGTGGCTGGATGTCCAGCAGCACCTCGTCCTTGTCGTCGATGTCCACCGTCAGGCGGCCGCCGTCGGTCAGGCGGCCAAACAGCAACTCGTCGGCCAGGGCCTTGCGGATGGTGTCCTGGATCAGGCGCTGCATCGGGCGCGCACCCATCAGCGGATCGAAGCCCTTCTTGGCCAGGTGCTTGCGCAGCGTGTCGGTGAAGGTGACCTCGACCTTTTTCTCGCCCAGCTGCTGCTCGAGCTGCAGCAGGAACTTGTCGACCACACGCAGGATGATCTGCTCGTCCAGCGGCTTGAAGCTCACGATCGCGTCCAGGCGGTTGCGGAACTCGGGCGTGAACAGGCGTTTGATGTCGCCCATCTCGTCACCGGCCTGGCGCGGGTTGGTGAAGCCGATGGTCGCCTTGTTCATGGTCTCGGCGCCCGCGTTGGTGGTCATGACGATGATCACGTTGCGGAAGTCGGCCTTGCGCCCGTTGTTGTCGGTCAATGTGCCGTGGTCCATGACCTGCAGCAGCACGTTGAAGATGTCCGGGTGGGCCTTCTCGATCTCGTCGAGCAGCAGCACGCAGTGCGGCTTCTTGGTGACCGCCTCGGTCAGCAGGCCGCCCTGGTCAAAACCCACATAGCCCGGGGGGGCGCCGATCAGGCGGCTGACCGCGTGGCGCTCCATGTACTCGGACATGTCAAAGCGCAGCAGCTCGATGCCCATGATGTAGGCCAACTGCTTGGCTGCTTCGGTCTTGCCCACGCCCGTGGGGCCGCTGAACAGGAAGGCGCCGATCGGTTTGTCCTGCTTGCCCAGGCCCGAGCGGGCCATCTTGACGGCAGACGAGAGCACCTCGAGCGCCTTGTCCTGGCCAAACACCACGGCCTTGAGGTCGCGCTCGATGTTTTGCAGCTTGCTGCGGTCGTCGTTGGACACGTTGGCGGGCGGGATCCGCGCGATCTTGGCCACGATGTCCTCGATCTCGCCCTTGCCAATGGTTTTCTTGCGCTTGGAGGCGGTCAGGATGCGCTGGGCGGCGCCAGCTTCGTCGATCACGTCGATGGCCTTGTCGGGCAGCTGGCGGTCGTTGATGTATTTGGCCGACAGCTCGGCAGCGGCTTGCAGCGCGGCGTTGGCGTATTTGACGTTGTGGTGCTCCTCAAAACGACTCTTGAGGCCCTTGAGGATCTCGACCGTCTCGGACACGGTCGGCTCGACCACGTCCACCTTCTGGAAGCGGCGCGAGAGTGCGGCGTCTTTTTCGAAGATGCCGCGGTATTCGGTGAAAGTGGTTGCGCCGATGCACTTGAGCTGGCCGCTCGAGAGCGCCGGCTTGAGCAGGTTGGAGGCGTCCAGCGTGCCGCCCGAGGCCGCACCGGCGCCGATCAGGGTGTGGATCTCGTCGATGAACAGGATCGCGTTGGGCTTGTCCTTGAGCGACTTGAGCACGCCCTTGAGGCGCTGTTCAAAATCACCACGGTACTTGGTGCCCGCCAACAGCGCGCCCATGTCCAGCGAATACACCTGGGCCTCGGCCAGGATCTCGGGCACGGTCCCTTGGGTGATGCGCCAGGCCAGGCCCTCGGCAATCGCGGTCTTGCCCACGCCGGCCTCGCCCACCAGCAGCGGGTTGTTTTTGCGGCGGCGGCACAGGATCTGGATGGTGCGCTCGACCTCGTACTCGCGGCCGATCAGCGGGTCGATCTTGCCGTCCTTGGCCGCCTGGTTCAGGTTGTTGGTGTACTGCTCCAGCGGCGAGGCTTTTTCGCTGCGCTCGCCACCGCCACCTGAAGACTCTTCGCCCTCATTGGCCGGGTTCTCGGCCGACTTGGTCGGCTCGGGCGGATCGCTCTTGCGGATGCCATGGGCGATGAAGTTGACCACGTCCAGGCGGGTGATGCCCTGCTGGTGCAGGTAGTAAACGGCGTGCGAGTCCTTCTCTCCGAAGATGGCCACCAAGACGTTGGCGCCGGTGACTTCCTTCTTGCCATTGCCGGTGGACTGCACATGCATGATGGCGCGCTGGATCACGCGCTGAAAACCCAGCGTGGGCTGGGTGTCGACCTCTTCGGTGCCGGCCACCTGGGGGGTGTTGTCCTTGATGAAGTTGGTCAGCGAGGTGCGCAGATCGTCGATGTTGGCCGAGCAGGCGCGCAGCACTTCGGCGGCGCTGGGGTTGTCCAGCAGGGCCAGGAGCAGGTGCTCCACCGTGATGAACTCGTGGCGCTGCTGGCGGGCCTCGACAAAGGCCATGTGCAGGCTGACTTCCAGTTCTTGGGCAATCATGTGATTTCCTTTTGCCTTGCTGTGGTTGAAACTTGGGAGGTAGGTGGCGCCATTCGGGGCTTATTCAATGGGCTCGGCAACACATTGCAAGGGATGCCCCGCTTGTTTCGCCGCATCCAGCACCTGGTCCACCTTGGTGTGGGCCACATCTCGGCTGTAAACGCCGCAAACGCCTTTGCCGTCCAGGTGGATCTTGAGCATGATCTGGGTGGCCGCCTCGCGGTCTTTGCTGAAAAACTCCTGCAAAACCACCACCACAAACTCCATCGGCGTGTAGTCGTCGTTGAGCATGACGACCTGGTACATCTGGGGCGGCTGCACGCGCTGGGCGCGGCGCTCGAGGACGACGGCATCGCCACCGTCTGTTGTTTTTGTCAAATCCGGGGGCAGCGTGGGTGCAGCAGGTTTTTTCGTTGCCATGGTTTCATTCTATAGGCGCTTTTTGCCCCGGATCGCCCCCCGGCAAGAGACCCGGGACCAGGGGGTGCATGGGGAAAACCTGACATTGACAAATTCGACAGCAATGCCTCAAAGTGGTGCAAAACAACCCACAGCGGGGCCAGCTTTTGGGCCGGGATCCCGCAGACTTCGGAGACAACCATGCCCAGCGGTACGGTCAAATGGTTCAATGATGCCAAGGGGTTCGGCTTCATCCAACCCGACGACGGTGGCCCCGATGCTTTTGCGCATTTCTCAGCGATCCAGATGGACGGCTACAAAAGCCTGAAAGAAGGGGCTCGCGTCGATTTTGAACTCTCGCAAGGCCCCAAAGGCCTGCTCGCTCTGAACATCCGCGCCAGCGGCATGCCTGCGGGACCGGCCCCCAGCGAACCCGCCCCCCCCGCCTGAAAGCGGCCTGCGCCCCGCGGTTATGCTCGGGGCTTGTGCATGGAGGTGGGCATGTCGATCGCTGGTGTTTTTCGTCTGTTGAACGGGACGCGTGCCGCCTGCACGCTGTGGCTAGGCCTGTGCCTGGCCTGCGGTGCTGGGGCCCAGCCAGCGCAAATGCACTTGCCACGCACCCAGCTTTCGGCCGGCATGCACCGACTGGACGTGCAACTGGCCCAAACCCCGCAAGAGCGTCAGGTGGGCTTGATGTTCCGGCGCGACATGCCGCAGCACGAGGGCATGCTCTTTGTGTTCGAGCAGCCCGCAACACAGTGCTTTTGGATGCGCAACACCCTGATCCCGCTGACAGCGGCTTTTGTGGCCGACGATGGCACCATCGTCAACCTGGCCGACATGAAGCCGCAGACCGACGACTCGCACTGCTCCCAAAAACCCGTGCGCTTCGTGCTCGAAATGAACCAGGGCTGGTTTGCCAAGCGCAACATCCAGGCGGGTTACAAACTGGGCGGCGCTCCGTTCGGGCGCTGAGCCTGCGCGCTCAAACGCCCCAGACCAAATCGGCTTCTTCGGCGATGCAGCGCCGCAGCATCTGCTGCATGGGCAAGGCCCGCTGGGCCAAGCGCACGGCCGGCAAAGCCTGATCGCCCTCGGCCGTCTCACCTTGCTTTTGGCGCTCGAGCGCTGCTTGACGCAAGGCTTCGTCTTGCGCCACGGCGGCCTCCAAGCGCTGCAAGGCGGCGGGCAGGTCCGCCACCTGCACAATGCCCTTGGCCGGCGCATCGCCCGTCATGGCTTGCAGGAGGCGCCGACCATCGGGCTCGAGCATGATCAGGTCGGCACAGGCTTTCGATTTGAACTTGAACAGCATGCGCGCGCTCCTGCCTTCAGGGGCCGTTGCCGACAGGCGCCTGGATCGCGTCCTTGAGTTTGTGGCTGGCGTGGAACGTGGCCACGCGGCGCGCCTCGATCGGGATCAGTTCACCGGTGCGCGGGTTGCGGCCGGGACGCGCGGCCTTGGTGCGGATCTGGAAATTGCCAAAGCCAGAGATCTTCACATCCTCGCCGCGGATCAGGCTGTCCACCATCAGGTCGAAGAAAGCGTCGACCATGTCTTTGGATTCGCGCTTGTTCAAGCCGATCTGCTCAAACAGCAAATCGGCCAGATGGGCCTTGGTCAAGGCCGGCGTTTCCAGACTTTCAACAGAAATTTCCATCTGGGGCTCCTCAGGCACGCAAACGTGCCGCCAATGCCTGCGCCAATTGGGCGATCACGGCCTGCATCGCCGCGTCGATCTGGGCGTCGGTCAGGGTGGCTTCGGCGCTGCCCAATGTCAAGCGCACCGCCAGGCTCTTTTCGCCCTGGGCCAAAGCGCCATGGCCCGCATCGGCCTGGGGTCGGTAAATGTCAAACAGCACCGCCGACTGCAGCAGGCCCGCGGTCGGCGCCGCATGGATGGCTTGCATGAGTTGCCCATGCGTGGTGGCTTCGGGGACGATGATCGCGATGTCGCGCTCGACCGGCTGGTGTTTGGCCACCGCTTCGGCCACGGGCACCTGGCGGGCCAACACAGCGTCCAAGGACAGTTCAAAAACCACGGGAGCCGTCGGCAAATCCCAGGCTTGGCGCCAGCGCGGGTGCAACTCCCCCACATGGCCAATGGCCACACCATCCAACACCACCTGGGCCGAACGGCCGGGGTGCAGTGCGGGGTGCTCGGCGGGCACAAATTGCGCTTGACGCGGGGCCAGTAAGGCCTCGACATCGCCTTTGACATCGAAGAAATCGACCGCACGGGCCTTGCCCTGCCAACCGAGCGGCTGCTCGGGGCCCCAGGCCATGCCAGCCACGCGCATGGGCTGGTCAAAGCCTTCGACCGTGCTGTCACTGCCTTGGACCGAGGCGTCGCGCTTGAACACGCGACCCAGCTCGAACACGCGCACCCGCTCGGTCTTGCGGTCGGCGTTGAACTTGACCACCTGCAACAGCGAGCCCATGAGGCTCGAGCGCATCACGCTCATCTGGCTGGCGATCGGGTTGAGCAGGCGGATCGGCTCGGCGTTGCCGGCCAAATCGCGCTCCCAGCTTTCCTCGACGAAGCTGAAATTGATGGTTTCCTGGTAGCCCAGGCCAGCCAGGATGCGGCGCACTGCGAACGGGTTGCGCGTGTTCTCGGGGCGGATCTTGGCGGTGATCGGGGCCAGCGGCGGGGTGGTCGGCAGGCTGTTGTAGCCGACCATGCGGGCCACCTCCTCGATCAGGTCTTCCTCGATCTGCAGGTCGAAGCGAAAGCTCGGCGGCGTCACCGTCACAGTGCCCTCGCCTTCGCTCACCTGCAGGCCCAGGCCGCGCAGCGCATCGGCGCATTGCTGTTGCGAGAGCGGCATGCCGATCACTTTGTTGGCGCGCGCCACACGCAGCGTGACCGGCTTGGCCGCGGGCACATTCAGCGTCTGGTCGTCGATCGGGCCCACCTGGGTCTCGGGCGTGCCGCAAATGTCGAGCACCAATTGCGTGATGCGCTCGATGTGCTCCACCGTCAGCTGCGGGTCGACGCCGCGCTCGAAGCGGTGGCCGGCGTCGGTCGAAAAGTTGTAGCGGCGCGAACGGCCGACAATCGCGGTCGGCCACCAGAAGGCGGCTTCGATGTAGATGTTCTTCGTGTCGTCGGACACGGCGGTGGCGTCGCCGCCCATGATGCCGGCCAGCGACTCGACCTGCTGCGCGTCGGCGATCACACCGACCTGGTCATCGACGGTGACGGTGTTGCCGTTGAGCAGCTTGAGCTGCTCACCCGGCTTGCCCCAGCGCACCTGCAGGCCGCCATGGATTTTGTCGAGGTCGAAGATGTGCGAGGGGCGGCCGAACTCGAACATCACGTAGTTGGAGATGTCCACCAAGGGGCTCACGCTGCGCTGGCCGCAACGGGCCAGGCGGTCCACCATCCACTGCGGTGTTTGGGCCTGGGTGTTGACGCCCTTGACCACGCGGCCGCTGAAGCGGCCGCACAGATCGGTGGCCTCGACCTTGACCGCCAGCTGATCGGCGATCTGGGTGGCCACGGGCGGGAAAGATGGCGCCTTGAGTGGCGCACCGGTCAGGGCCGAGACTTCGCGCGCGATGCCATAGACGCTCAGGCAGTGCGCCAGGTTGGGCGTGAGCTTGAGGGTGAACAGCGTGTCGTCGAGGTTCAGGTAAGCGCGGATGTCCTGGCCCAGCGGTGCGTCCTGCGGCAGCTCCAACAGGCCGCCGTGGTCGTCGGCGATCTGCAGTTCCTTGGCCGAGCACAGCATGCCTTGACTCTCGACGCCACGCAGCTTGCCGACTTTGATCACGAAGGGCTTGCCGTCTTCGCCGGGGGGCAACTCGGCGCCCACCAGGGCGCAAGGCACGCGGATGCCCACGCGGGCATTGGGTGCGCCACAGACAATGTTCAGCAGGCCGCCCTGCCCCACGTCGACCTGGCACACTCGCAGGCGGTCGGCATTGGGGTGCTGCACGGCCTCTTTGATTTCACCGACGACGATCTTGGTGAACGGCGGGGCCACGGGCTCGAGCGCTTCGACCTCCAGGCCTGCCATGGTCAGGGTGTCGGCCAGTTGCTGCGTGTTCAGGGACGGGTTGCAGAATTCACGCAACCAGGATTCAGGGAATTGCATGTCTCGGTCTCGGGAATTACTGGAACTGGCTCAGGAAGCGGATGTCGCCGTCAAAGAACAGGCGCAGGTCGTTGACGCCGTAGCGCAGCATGGTCAGGCGGTCCGGGCCCATGCCAAAGGCAAAACCGATGAAACGCTCGGGGTCCAGGCCCATGTTGCGCACCACGTTCGGGTGCACCTGGCCCGAGCCCGCGACCTCGAGCCAGCGACCCGCCAGCGGCCCGGTCTGGAACTGGATGTCGATCTCGGCGCTGGGCTCGGTGAAGGGGAAAAAGCTGGGGCGAAAGCGCAGCACCAAGTCCTCGCTTTCGAAGAAGATGCGGCAGAAGTCGGTGAACACGACCTTGAGGTCTTTGAAACTCACGTTCTCGCCGATCCACAGGCCTTCGCACTGGTGGAACATGGGCGAGTGGGTGGCGTCGCTGTCGACGCGGTAAGTGCGGCCCGGCGCGATGACGCGGATCTCGGGCATGCCCTGACCGGCATCGAGCTGGGCGCGGTAGCGCTTGACGTGCTGCACCGCATGGCGGATCTGCATCGGGCTGGTGTGGGTGCGCAAGAGGTGCCCGCCTTCCACATAGAAGGTGTCGTGCATGGAACGCGCCGGGTGGTCTTCGGGCGTGTTGAGCGCGGTGAAGTTGAACCAGTCGGTCTCGATCTCTGGGCCTTGGGCCACTTCAAAGCCCA
>JBDLTR010000037.1:0-15821 GCA_039805705.1 Pseudomonadota bacterium | reverse complement strand
GGGCCGGCGCCTGCGCGATCAAACACCGGATGTCGTCCAGGCCATCCGCGCCACTGGCCAGGGCGCTCAGCGGTTCGTGGGTGAGGGCGCGCAGGTGCGGGTCGTCCTGCGCGATGTAGGGTGGGTTCGAGACGATCAGGTCAAAGCGCTCACGCACCTGCATGAGCCAATCGCTCTGGATGAAACGCACCGGCAAGCCCAGGCGCTGGGCATTGGCGCGCGCCACCGCCAGTGCGCCCTCGCTGGTGTCTATGGCGCTCACTTCGGCTTCGGGCCTGGCCTGCTGCAGTGCCAGCGCGATCGCGCCGCTGCCCGTGCCCAGGTCGGCAACGCGCCGTGGTGAGTGGGGGGGGAGCAACTCGAGCGCCCATTCGACCAGGGTCTCGGTGTCGGGCCGCGGGTCGAGCACGCGCGCATCGATCTGCAGCGGCAGGCCGAAAAACTCCTTGACGCCGGTGATGTAGGCCAAGGGCTCGCCCGCCGCGCGTCGCAGCAGCAGGGGCGCCAGCCGCGCCAGCACTTCGGCACTGAGCATGTCGGTGTCGTGTGCGATCAGCCAGGCGCGCTCGTGCAAGGGGCGGCCCAGCGCATACAGGTGCAGCAACTGCGCGTCGATGCGCGCCAGCCCCAGGGCCTGGGCACGGCGCAGGCTCTCGGCCAGAGACACGGGCCCCCCACGTTCGCCCACGGCGTGTGGCGCTGCGCCCCCCGAGGGGGCGCTCGCGCCTGGGGACGGCCCGGCGGCGCTCATGCCGCGCCCCCAATCTCCAGTTCGGCCAGCTGCTCGGCCTGGCGCGCGGCCTGCAGCGCGGCCACCACGTCCTGCAGCTCGCCCTCCATCACCAGGGTCAGCTTGTAGAGCGTGAGGTTGATGCGGTGGTCGGTGAGCCGCCCTTGCGGGAAGTTGTAGGTGCGGATGCGGTCGGAGCGGTCGCCGCTGCCGATCAGGCCTTTGCGCAGCGCAGCGTCTTTGGCGGCCTGTTCGCTGCGGGTCTTTTCTTCGATGCGGGCGGCCAGCACTTGCAAGGCCTTGGCTTTGTTGCGGTGCTGGCTGCGGTCGTCCTGGCATTCGGCGACGATGCCGGTGGGGATGTGGGTGATGCGCACCGCCGAATCGGTCTTGTTGATGTGCTGTCCACCGGCGCCGCTGGCGCGGAAGGTGTCGATGCGCAGATCGGCCGGGTTGATCTGCACCGCCTGCGCCTCATCGGGTTCGGCCAATACCGCCACAGTGCAGGCGCTGGTGTGGATGCGCCCTTGGGTTTCGGTGGCCGGCACGCGCTGCACGCGGTGACCGCCCGACTCAAAACGCAACTGGCCGAACACGCCATCGCCTTCGATGCGGACCACCACCTCTTTGTAGCCACCCAGCTCGCTGGGCGATTCGGACAGCAGCTCGACTTTCCAGCCCTGGCTTTGCGCGTAGCGCGTGTACATGCGCAGCAAATCGCCGGCGAACAGCGCCGATTCGTCACCGCCGGTGCCCGCGCGGATTTCGAGGTAAGCGTTGCGCACGTCCTGCGGGTCCTTGGGCAGCAGCATGCGCTGCAATTCGGCCTCGAGCGTGACGATCTCACCCTCGGCTTGGGCGATTTCCTCGGCAGCCAGCGCGTGCATCTCGTCGCCCTCTGGCAGCTCGAGCTGCATCTGGCGCGCCGCCTGCAGGTCGGTCAGGCGTTGCCGGTAGCGCGCGTAGCGCTGGGCGATCGCCGCCACCTCGCTGTGCTCGCGCGAGAGCTTCATGAACTGCGCCATGTCGGCCATGATGTCCTGGCGCGAGAGCAAGAAATCCAGCTCGGTGAGCCGCTCGGCGTAGCGATCGAGTTGTTGGAGGAGGAAGGGTTTCACGTCGGTCGGTCATTCCCGCGCAAGCAGGAATCCAGGACAGTGGCTGTGGTCGGAGGCATTCCCGCTGGCGCAGGAATGACGCGGCTTGAAGGCAGCCGCCGCTAACGCTCTTTGCGCAAAAACAGGCGCTGCACCGTCTGCATGGTGTGCTCGCGGTGTTCGGGGCTGGCGCTGTGCAGCTCGGCCAGCGCCCCGTGCAGCATTTTTTGGGTGAGCCCGCGCGAGAGCGCTTCGAGCACGGCGTCGGGGGATTCGCCCTTGGCCAAGAGCTTGCGGGCACGCTGCAGCTCGGCATCGCGCCAGGCATCGGCCTGCTCCTGGAGCTGGCGGATCAGCGGCACGGTGCCGCGCTGCGTCATCCAGTGCATGAAGCTGCGCACACCGGCGTCGATGATGACTTCGGCATCGGCCACGGCGGCTTGGCGCTGGGCTTGGCCGGCCTGCACCACGCTGGCCAGGTCGTCGACGGTGTAGAGGTACACGTCTTCGAGCGATTGCACTTCGGGTTCGATGTCGCGTGGCACCGCCAGGTCGACCATGAACATGGGGCTGTGCTTGCGCTTTTTGAGCGCGCGCTCCACCGCGCCCAGGCCGATCAGGGGCAGGGTGCTGGCGGTGCAGCTGATGACGGCGTCGAACTCGTGCAGGCGATCGGGCAGATCGGCCAGGCGCAGGGTTTCAGCGCCAAAGCGCGACGCGAGCTTTTCGCCGCGCTCGAGCGTGCGGTTGGCGATCGCGATGGCGCGCGGGTTTTTGGCGGCGAAGTGGGTGGCCACCAGTTCGATCATTTCGCCGGCGCCGACGAACAGCACGCGGATGTCGCGCAGGTCTTCGAACAGCTGGCTGGCCAGGCGCACCGAGGCCGCGGCCATGCTGATCGAGTGCTGGCCGATTTCGGTGGCGCTGCGCACCTCCTTGGCCACGGCAAAGCTGCGTTGGAAGAGTTGGTTGAGCGTGGTGCCCAGGGCGCCAGCCTCTTCGGCCACGCGCACCGCATCCTTGAGCTGCCCCAGGATTTGCGCCTCGCCCAGCACCATGGAGTCGAGCCCGCTGGCCACACGGAAGGCGTGCCGGGCGGCTTCATCGCCCTCGAGCAAATAGGTGTGCGACTGCAACTCTTGCGCGCTCACCCCGCCGGCCTGGGCCAGCCAATGCAGGGTGTCACCCGGCTGGGCGTGTTCCCCCGCGCAGTAAATTTCGGTGCGGTTGCAGGTGGACAGGATGGCCGCTTCCGGGGGGGCATCGGCCTGCGTGGCCAGGTCGGTGCGCAGGCGCTGCAGCGTGGGCGCGAGCTGGTCCACGGCGAACGCAAAGCGGCCGCGCAAATCGAGCGGCGCGGTCGTGTGGTTCAAACCCAGGGTCCAGACAGCCATGGCGCATTATAAAAAGCCGTTTGCACCATCCGGGTGCGTTTTTTTGCACGGCGGTGCAGGCACAATGTCCGGCTTTGTGGCTGCTCCAAGGCTTTGCGATGACTTTCGCCCAGCTGTTGTTCCACCTGACGAACTTTGTGCTGCCCGCTTTGGCCATGGCGGTGTTCATGCCCTTGGCGGGCCGCTGGGTCATGGGGCCCGCCGGTGTGGCCTGGCCGCGCCGCGTCCTGTGCCACGCCCTGGCCGGTGTGGCCGTGCTGGTGCTGGGCCTGTGGCTGTTCGGCGAAGACGGTCGCATGGCCACCTTCTGCGCCCTGGTCTTGGTGGCGGGCTCGCTCGAATGGGCTTTGCACCTGGCAGGGCGGCGCTGAGCCCCTGCGCTGCGGTGGCCCCACGCCAGACCTGTGAATGTTGCGCTGCGGTAACATTCACCCTCAGCCCCATGGCCCGCCTGCGGCCCGGGCTGGCTGCCCCAGCCGATCCCTATGAACGCACCCACCACCCTTGAGCACCTGATGCAGGCCGAGTCGGACGCCCCGCGCCTGCGTGAGATCCCTTACAACTACACCAGCTTTTCGGACCGCGAGATCGTCATCCGCCTGCTCGGTGAGAAGGCCTGGGACCTGCTGAACCAGTTGCGCCAGGAACGCCGCACCGGCCGCTCCGCGCGCATGCTTTACGAGGTGCTGGGCGACATCTGGGTGGTCGAGCGCAACCCCTATTTGCAAGACGACCTGCTGGACAACCCGGCACGCCGCAAGTTGCTGGTCGAGGCGCTGGAGCACCGCCTGGGCGAGGTGCAAAAACGCCGCACCCCCGATGCCGACGCCACACGCGACGCCCTGGTGGGCGAGCTGCTGGCGCTGGCACAGAAGGCGGTGACCGCTTTCAACGAACGGTTCAACCGCCAGGCCGATCTGCGCCGCAAGGTGCAGCGCACCCTCAAGCGCTACACCGCCAAAGACAACATCAAGTTCGATGGCCTCTCGCGGGTGAGCCACGTGACCGATGCCACCGACTGGCGTGTCGAATACCCCTTTGTGGTGCTCACGCCCGACACCGAGGCCGAGATGGCCGGTCTGGTCAAGGGCTGCATCGAGCTGGGCCTGACCATCGTGCCGCGCGGCGGCGGCACCGGCTACACCGGCGGCGCCGTGCCGCTGACCTGGAAGAGCGCGGTCATCAACACCGAAAAGCTCGAAGCCATGACCGAGGTCGAGCTGATCGACCTGCCGGGCATTGGCCACAAAGTGCCGACCATCTACACCGAAGCCGGGGTGGTGACCCAGCGCGTGGCCGACGCGGCCGAGCGCGGCGGCTTTGTCTTCGCGGTGGACCCGACCTCGGCCGAGGCCAGCTGCATCGGCGGCAACATCGCCATGAACGCCGGCGGCAAAAAAGCCGTGCTCTGGGGCACGGCGCTGGACAACCTGGCCAGCTGGCGCATGGTCACGCCCGACGCCGAGTGGCTGGACGTG
The DNA here is from genome assembly GCA_039805705.1 of Pseudomonadota bacterium. Taxonomy (GTDB): domain Bacteria; phylum Pseudomonadota; class Gammaproteobacteria; order Burkholderiales; family Burkholderiaceae_C; genus Limnohabitans_A. The sequence continues at coordinate 11,122 of JBDLTR010000037.1, read as the reverse complement.
GTGCGCATGGACCACAACCTGGGCAAGATCCACGACGCCGAAGTGGCGACCTTTGAGCTGCGCTATTTCAAGGCCGATGGCAAGACGCCGCTGCGCACCGAAACCCTGACCATCCCGGGCAGCACCTTCCGCAAGGAAGGCCTGGGCAAGGACGTGACCGACAAGTTCCTGAGTGGTCTGCCTGGTGTGCAAAAAGAAGGTTGCGACGGCCTGATCACCAGCGCGCGCTGGGTGGTGCACCGCATGCCCGAGCACACGCGCACCGTCTGCCTGGAGTTCTTTGGCCACGCGCGCAACGCGGTGCCGAGCATCGTCGAGATCAAGGACTTCATGTTCGCCGAGCAAAAGCGCACGGGCACCGTGCTGGCCGGCCTGGAGCACCTGGACGACCGCTACCTGCGTGCGGTCGGTTACAGCACCAAGAGCAAGCGCGGCGGTTTCCCGAAGATGGTGTTGATCGGCGACATCGCCGGAGACGACGCCGACGCGGTGGCCAAGGCCACCTCCGAAGTGGTGCGCCTGGCCAACTCGCGCAGCGGCGAGGGCTTCATCGCCATCAGCGCCGATGCGCGCAAGAAATTTTGGGCCGACCGCAAGAAGACGGCCGCCATCAGCCGCCACACCAACGCCTTCAAGGTCAACGAGGACGTGGTGATCCCGCTGCCGCGCATGGCCGAATACACCGACGGCATCGAGCGCATCAACATCGAACTCTCGCTGCGCAACAAGCTCAAGCTGTGTGCCGAACTCGAAGCCTTTCTGGCCAAAGGCCACCTGCCCCTGGGCAAGTCCGAGGAGACCAGCGACATCGCGCCCGCCGAGCTGCTCGAGGACCGCGTCACGCAGGCGCTCGCCGTGCTGCGCGATGTGCGCGACCTCTGGCGCAACTGGCTGCAGCAGGTCGACGCGCTGTTCCCGCAGCTGCAAGACCACACCCTGCGCGCGAGCTGGAAGACGCAGATCCGTGCGCCGTTCCAGGACATCTTCTCGGGCGCGGCTTTCCAGCCCATCCTCGAGGAATGCAACGCCATCCACCAGCGCGTGCTCAAAAGCCGCGTTTGGGTGGCGTTGCACATGCACGCTGGCGACGGCAATGTGCACACCAACATCCCCGTCAACAGCGACAACTACGAGATGCTGCAGACCGCGCACGAGGCGGTGGCGCGCATCATGGTGCTGGCACGCAGCCTGGACGGCGTGATCTCGGGCGAACACGGCATTGGCATCACCAAGCTCGAATTTTTGACCGACGCCGAGTTGGCCAACTTCACCGCCTACAAGGCCAAGGTCGACCCTGAAGGCCGCTTCAACAAAGGCAAGCTGCTGCGCGGCGAGGCCCTCGCCCAGCTCGGCGACGATGTGCACGCGGCCGACCTGACGCACGCGTACACGCCCAGCTTTGGCCTGATGGGGCACGAGTCGTTGATCATGCAGCAAAGCGACATCGGCGCGATCGCCGACAGCGTCAAGGACTGCCTGCGCTGCGGCAAGTGCAAGCCGGTCTGCGCCACCCATGTGCCGCGCGCCAACTTGCTGTACAGCCCGCGCAACAAGATTTTGGCGACCTCGCTGCTGATCGAGGCCTTCCTCTATGAAGAGCAGACGCGCCGCGGCATCTCGGTCAAGCACTGGCAAGACTTTGAGGACGTGGCCGACCATTGCACCGTCTGCCACAAATGCCTCTCGCCGTGCCCGGTCAAGATCGACTTTGGCGACGTGACGATGAACATGCGCAACCTCTTGCGCAAGATGGGGCAAAAGAGCTTCCGCCCGGGCAATGCCGCGGCCATGTTCATGCTCAATGCCACCAACCCCGAGACCATCAAGCTCGCCCGCACGCTGATGGTCGAAGTCGGCATGAAAGCCCAGCGTTTCGCCGCCGACCTGTTCAAGGTGGCCGCCCGCAAGCAGACCAGCGCGCCCCCGGCCACGGTGGGGCCGGCGCCGATCAAAGAGCAGGTGATCCACTTCATCAACAAAAAGATGCCGGGCAACCTGCCCAAGAAAACGGCGCGCGCCTTGCTCGACATCGAGGACAAGGATTACGTGCCCATCATCCGCAACCCGCAGACCACCACCTCGGAAACCGAAGCGGTGTTTTATTTCCCCGGTTGCGGCTCGGAGCGTCTATTCAGCCAGGTGGGCCTGGCCACCCAGGCCATGCTCTGGCATGCGGGCGTGCAAACGGTGCTGCCGCCGGGCTATCTGTGCTGTGGCTACCCGCAGCGCGGTAGCGGCCAGTTCGACAAGGCCGAGAAGATGATCACCGACAACCGGGTGCTGTTCCACCGTGTGGCCAACACCTTGAACTACCTGGACATCAAGACAGTGGTGGTCAGCTGCGGCACCTGCTATGACCAGCTGCAGGGCTACAAGTTCGAAGAGATCTTCCCGGGTTGCCGCATCGTCGACATCCACGAATACCTGCTGGAAAAAGGCATCACGCTCACGCCCGAGCAGGCCGGCGCCTACCTCTACCACGACCCCTGCCACACCCCCATGAAGCAGCAAGACCCGATGAAGACGGTCAAAGCGCTGGTGGGCGATCAGGTGCTCAAGAGCGAGCGCTGCTGCGGCGAATCGGGCACCTTGGGCGTCACGCGCCCCGACATCTCGACCCAGGTGCGTTTCCGCAAGGAAGAAGAGATCCGCAAAGGCGAAGCCGCGCTGCGCAGCAGCGGTGCTGTGCCCGCGCAGGACAACGTCAAGATCCTCACCAGCTGCCCGAGCTGCCTGCAAGGCCTCACGCGCTACGGCAACGACCTCAACAACGGTTTGCTCGAGGCCGACTACATCGTCGTCGAAATGGCCCGCCACATCCTGGGTGAACAGTGGATGCCCGAGTATGTGCAACGCGCCAATGCCGGTGGCATCGAGCGCGTGCTGGTCTGACCGTCTGGAGCGAACACCATGGCTGGATTGAAGAAGGACACCCCGGCGCCCGAGTCGCTGACCCTGCACGGCGCCTCGCGCGTGCTGGAGATCGGTTTCGCCGACGGCGCGCAGTTCCGCATCCCGTTCGAGCTGATGCGCGTCTACTCGCCTTCGGCCGAGGTGCAGGGCCATGGCCCGGGCCAGGAGGTGCTGCAGACCGGCAAGCGCGAGGTCACCATCGTCGACATCGAGCCGGTGGGCAACTACGCGGTCAAGCCCACTTTTTCCGATGGGCACGACTCGGGCCTGTTCACCTGGGAATACCTGTATTTCCTGGGGGCCCAGGAGCAGGAACTCTGGGCCGACTACCAGCAGCGCCTGCAGGCTGCGGGCGTGCAGCGCGACGACCCCATGCCCGAGAAAGCGGGTTCGGCCTGCGGCCACCACCATTGAAAGCCGGCCATGAGCAGCACCCATTTCGGTTTCAAGACCGTTGACGAAAAAGACAAGGCCCGCCATGTGCGCGGCGTGTTCGACTCGGTGGCGTCCAAGTACGACGTCATGAACGACCTCATGTCCATGGGCTTGCACCGCGTGTGGAAGGCCTACACCGTGCAGGTGGCCAACTTGAAAGCCGGTGACCAGGTGCTCGACATCGCCGGTGGCACGGGCGACTTGGCCATGGCCTTTGCCAAAAAGGTCGGCCCCACCGGCCGCGTGGTGCACACCGACATCAACGAGGCCATGCTCTCGACGGGCCGTGATCGCCTGCTCAACCACGGCCTGGCCTTGCCCACGCTGGTGTGCGATGCCGAAAAGCTGCCTTTCCCCGATGCCCACTTCGACCTGGTCAGCGTGGCCTTCGGCCTGCGCAACATGACCCACAAGGACGTGGCCTTGGCCGAGATGTGCCGGGTGCTCAAACCCGGTGGCAAATTGCTGGTGCTCGAGTTTTCCAAAGTGGCCAAGCCTTTGGAAAAGGCCTACGACTGGTACAGCTTCAACATCCTGCCCAAGTTGGGGCAGCTGGTGGCGGGCGACGCCAACAGCTACCGCTACCTGGCCGAGTCGATCCGCATGCACCCCGACCAGACGGCCCTCAAAACCCTTATGAAAAACAGTGGTTTCGGCCATGTGGATTTTCACAACCTCTCGGCCGGGGTGGTAGCCTTGCACGTCGGTATCAAATGCTGATACCGGTTTTGACCCTGTCACACTGACCTCACGACGGAGACCACGTGAAGAAACTCATGACTTTGATGCTCGCTGGCGCCATGGCCCTGGGCAGCCTCAACGCCGAAGCCGCACGCCGCCTGGGTGGCGGCAAATCGGTGGGCCAGCAGTCCAGCAATGTGACCCAGCGCGAGGCGGTGCGCCCGCAGCAGCCGGCCGCACCGGCCCAGCAAGCCGCGCCGGCCCCCGCAGCCGTCAACAAACCGGCCCCAGCACCGGCACCGGCCGCGCAGAAGAAGCCATGGGGCGCCATGCTCGGTGGCTTGGCCGCCGGCCTGGGCTTGGCCTGGCTGGCCCATTCGCTCGGTTTCGGTGAAGCCTTTGGCAATGTGCTCATGGCCCTCTTGCTGGGCATGGTGGCGATCGCGCTGATCGGCATGTTCCTGCGCCGCCGCCAGGGTGGCCAGCCGCAAATGGCTTACCAGGGTGCGGGCGCCACGGCCGAGCAGCCGGCGTCCTTCAAACAGTACAACCCCGAGAAGGTGGGCAACGACGCCTCGGCCCGCCCCTGGGAGAGCCAGCCGGCGGCTTTCGACGCCTCGCCTGCTGCCCAGGGCGGCTCGATGATCGGTGCAGGTCTGCGCGGCTCGCAAAGCTGGGGCATTCCGGCCGGCTTTGATGTGCCGGGCTTTGTCGAGGCGGCCAAGCGCAACTTCGTCACCCTGCAAGACGCCTGGGACCGCGCCGATGTCAGCACCCTGCGTTCGATGATGACCGATGCCATGGTCGCCGAGATCCGCACCCAGTTGGCCGAGCGCGAAGCGCAGAACCCGGGCCAGCCCAACAAGACCGAAGTCGTCATGCTCGAAGCCCAGCTGTTGGGCATCGAAGAGTTGCCCGAGGGCTACATGGCCAGCGTCGAGTTCAACGGCATGATCCGTGAAGAGCCTTCGGCTGGCCCCAGCCCCTTCCGCGAGGTGTGGAACATGACCAAACCCAAGAGCGGCAGCAGCGGTTGGCTGGTGGCGGGGGTGCAGGCTTTGCAGTGATGCAAGGCCTGGATCCTCGGGTCGGGTCCTGGAAGTGGATCCTCGGGTCAAGCCCGAGGATGACACCGCACTGGTGTCATTGCCCGGCTTGACCGGGTCATCCAAACCGGCTCGACCGGGCCATCCAAAACACTTTGAGCATAATCGGGGACCATGGCAACACAGTCCCCTTTTTCTTGGCTGGCGCAGGCCGCGGCTGGTCTGCAGCCCCCCGCCTGGGTCGTCGACGAGACCCTCAACCGCTTGGTGCTTTTTCTGAACCACGTGCTGATGAGCGAACCCCAGGCCATGGCCCGGCTGGCCCGGCACCGTGGGCAGCGCATCGCGCTGGTCTGGCAGGGTCACACCCTGAACTTGCAGCCCACGCCCGCTGGCTTGCTCGAGCGCTGCGCATCCGACGGCTTTGACCTGCGCTTGACGGTCACCGAAACCTCGCCGCTGGCCTTGGCGACCACGCTGGCCAGCGGCAGCAAACCCAAGGTCCACATCGAAGGCGATGTGCAATTGGCCGCCGAAGTCAACTGGCTGATCGACAACGTGCGCTGGGATGCCGAGGAAGACCTGGCCCGCCTGGTCGGCGACGCCCCGGCCCATGCCCTGGCCGGCGTGGCCCACCAGGCCTGGGCGGCCCTGCAAGGCTTTGTGGCCCGGCGCGCGCCAGCCGCCGGTGGCGCCACATGAGACGCCTGACGCGCGGCTTTTTCATCCTCTTCATCGTCCTGCGCTATGGCCTGGACGAGTTGGTGCTCTCGAGCTTCAGCCACCCCTGGCTGCGGCTTTTCACCCGCGTGCTGACCCTGGGGCGCAGCCTGCGTGCCCCGCGCGGCGAGCGCTTGCGCGAAGCGCTCGAACGCTTGGGGCCGATCTTCGTCAAATTTGGTCAGGTGCTCTCGACCCGCCGCGACCTCTTGCCGCCCGACATCGCCGAAGAGCTGGCCAGGTTGCAGGACCGTGTGCCGCCGTTCCCCTCCAAGGTGGCGGTCGCCACCATCGAGCGGGCCTTTGGCCGCCCGGTCGGCGAACTGTTTGAGGATTTCGAGCGCGAGCCGGTGGCCAGCGCGTCGATCGCGCAGGTGCACTTCGCCACGCTGCGCGACAAATCGGGCCAGCCGCGCGAGGTGGCGGTCAAGGTCTTGCGCCCGGGCATGCTGCCGGTGATTGAGAAAGACCTGAGCCTGATGCGCCTGATGGCCGGCTGGGTGGAAAAGCTCAGCGACGACGGCAAGCGTCTCAAGCCGCGCGAGGTGGTGGCCGAGTTCGACAAATACCTGCACGACGAACTCGACCTGGTGCGCGAGGCCTCCAACGCCGCGCAACTGCGCCGCAACATGGAAGGCCTGAACCTGGTGCTGATCCCCGAAATGTTCTGGGATTTGTGCTACACCGAGGTCATTGTGATGGAGCGCATGAAGGGCGTGCCGATCAGCCAGGTCGAGCAACTGCGCCGCGCGGGCGTGGACATCCCCAAGCTGGCGCGCGACGGTGTGACGATCTTCTTCACCCAGGTCTTCCGCGATGGTTTTTTCCACGCCGACATGCACCCAGGCAACATCCAGGTCAGCCTGGAGCCCGCCACCTTTGGCCGCTACATCTCGCTGGACTTTGGCATCGTGGGCACGCTGACCGAGTACGACAAGGAATACCTGGCGCAGAACTTCACGGCGTTCTTCCGGCGCGACTACAAGCGGGTGGCCGAGCTGCACATCGAGTCGGGCTGGGTGCCGCGCGGCACCCGCGTGGACGAGCTCGAAGCCGCGATCCGCGCGGTGTGCGAGCCTTATTTCGACCGCCCCCTCAAGGAAATTTCGCTGGGCATGGTGCTGATGCGCTTGTTCCAGACCTCACGGCGCTTCCATGTCGAGATCCAGCCGCAGCTGGTGCTGTTGCAAAAGACCCTGCTCAACATCGAAGGCCTGGGCCGCCAGCTCGACCCCGAGCTGGATTTGTGGAGCACCGCCAAGCCCTTCTTGGAAAAGTGGATGCTCGAGCAAATCGGCCCCAAAAAGCTCTGGCAACAGCTGCGTGACCAGGCGCCGCACTACGCCAAGATCATCCCGCAGCTGCCGCGCCTTTTGAACGACTACCTGCAGCGCAGCGCGCGCAGTGAACAGCGGCACCTTGAGCAGCTGCTGGCCGAGCAGCGCCGTACCAACGGTTTGCTGCAGGTCATGATTTACCTGGCGTGCGGCTTTGTGCTCAGCCTGCTGGTGCTGCAGGCCTGGGCCCATCTGCACATCTACTTCTGACCCCCGGAGACCACGGTCATGCTGCTCACCCTTGTGATGGCCTACCTGCTGGTGACGATCGCGATCGGGCTGTATGCCGCCAAGCGCGTCAAGAACTCGGCCGACTTTGCGATCGCCGGTCGGCATTTGCCGATCACCATGATCATCACCACCACGTTTGCCACCTGGTTTGGCTCGGAAACGGTGTTGGGCATCCCGGCCAAGTTCGTCAACAGTGGCCTGGGTGGCGTGGTCGAAGACCCGTTCGGGGCGGGCAGCTGCCTGATCCTGGTCGGCTTGTTTTTCGCCGCGCGCCTGTACCGCATGACGCTGCTGACCATCAGCGATTACTACCGCGAGCGCTACGGCCGCAGCGTGGAGGTCATCTGCTCGGTCATCATCATGGTCAGTTACCTGGGCTGGGTCTCGGCGCAAGTGACGGCGCTGGGCCTGGTCTTCAACGTGCTCTCGGGCGGGGCCGTGAGCATGCCGATGGGCATGGTGATCGGCGTGGTGTCGATCCTGGCCTACACGCTTTTTGGCGGCATGTGGTCGGTGGCGGTGACCGACTTCATCCAGATGATCATCCTGGTGCTGGGCCTGGGCATCCTCGCGGTGTTCGCGGGCCAGCAGGCCGGCGGGGCCGACAAGGTCATCGCGCTGGCCGTCAGCCAGGACATGTTCAAGTTCTGGCCCGAGCCCAACTTCCACGACGTGGTGTTCTTCATCGCCGCGGCCATCACCATCATGCTCGGCTCGATCCCGCAGCAAGACGTGTTCCAACGCGTGATGTCGGCCAACAGCGCCTACGCGGCCACGCGCGGCCCAGTCATCGGCGGCGTGTTCTACATCCTGTTCGCCTTTGTGCCCATGTTCCTGGTGGTCAGCGCGCTGATCATCATGCCCGAGCAAGCCCAGGCCCTGATCGCCGAAGACCCGCAAAAGGTGCTGCCCACCTTGGTGATGGAAAAAATGCCGTTCGTGATGCAGATCCTGTTCTTCGGTGCCTTGCTCTCGGCCATCAAATCCTGCGCTTCGGCCACCTTGCTCGCGCCCAGTGTGACCTTCACCGAAAACATCTGGCGCCAGTTCCGCCCGCACCAGTCCGACCGGCAAGAACTCAAAGCCATGCGCGTGACGGTGCTGGTCTTCAGCCTGCTGGTGCTGGCCTACGCGATCTGGATGCAGGGCTCGTCGATTTACGAGATGGTGTCCGGGGCCTACCAGGTCACGCTGGTGGGGGCCTTTGTGCCCTTGGCCTTTGGCCTGTATTGGAAAAAAGCCACCACCCAGGGGGCCATGTTCGCCATCGTGCTGGGCTTGCTCACCTGGCTGCTGTTTTTGCTGACGCCCGCCGGCGAGCAATTCCCCGCCCAGCTCGCCGGTGTCTTGGCCAGCCTGTGCGGCATGCTGATCGGCTCACTCGGTCCGCAGGCCATTCGCAACCAGCACGGCTCGCACCACCGTCTGGTCGGGGTGAACTGAGGGCAGGGGCCGGGGGCGGGGGTCATCCATTCCCCCTTTGTCATCCTCGGGCTTGACCCGAGGATCCATGGATGGCCCGGTCAAGCCGGACCATGACAGCAGGGGGCGGGACATGGATGGTCCGGTCAAGCCGGACCATGACAGCAGGGGGCGGGGCATGGGTGGCCCGTTCAACCCGGACCATGACACGGTAGGGTTGGACCCTCAGACCGCCTTTGTCATCCTCGGGCTCAAATTTCCAATTTGTCATCCTCGGGCTTGACCCGAGGATCCATGGGTGGCTGGGTCAGGGCGGGGCCACGGCCCTTGAAGCCATGCCCCCCGCCTATAATTGAAGGTTTTGTGATCTTCACCCTCGAACGAGCCACCACCATGCCCATTTACGCCTACAAGTGTGAGTCCTGTGGCCATGCCAAGGACGTTCTGCAAAAAATCTCCGATGCCCCGCTGACCGAGTGCCCGGCCTGCGGCCAGTCCACGTTTTCCAAGCAGCTGACCGCCGCCGGTTTCCAGCTCAAGGGATCGGGCTGGTACGCCACCGATTTCCGTGGCGGCACCAGCGGTGCAGGCGGCACCGCGGCCACCGCGACGGCGGCGGCCGATGCCCCGGCGGCCAGCAGCGATGCGGCACCGGCCGCTACCGCTTGCGGCGGCAACTGCGCTTGCCACTGAACGTCCACACTTTTTCAGGCCCCACGCCATGACCCGTCCATTGCGCCAATATTTCATCACCGGCTTGCTGGTGTGGCTGCCCATGGCGGTGACGATCTGGGTGCTGACCTGGCTGTACGGCCTGCTCGACGGCATCTTCCTGTCGGTGCTGGCCGCGGCCGACGCCGTCATCCCGGGCCTGCACACCCTGGCCGACGCGCTGCGCGCCATTCCCGGTTTTGGTGTGCTGACGGTGGCGGTGGTGATCCTGGTCACCGGCGTCTTCGTGGCCAACATTTTTGGCCAATGGTGGCTGCGCCAGTGGGACAGCTTCATGAACCGCATCCCGGTGGTGCGCAGCATTTACACCAGCGTCAAGCAGGTCTCTGACACCCTGTTCTCGGGCAGTGGCCACGCCTTTTCCAAGGCGCTGCTGATCCGCTACCCGCACACCGAAGCCTGGGCCATGGCCTTCCTCACAGGCCAGCCCAGCGGCGAGGTGGCCAGCAAACTCGACGGCGACTATGTGAGCGTGTTCATCCCGACCACGCCCAACCCCACCTCGGGCTTTTTCATCATGCTGCCGCGCCACCACGTGATCGAGCTCGACATGTCGGTGGACAACGCGCTCAAGTACATCATCTCCATGGGGGTGGTGGTGCCTGGCGGGCCGGACAACCCGGCCGTCAAGGCCCTCTGATCCCCTTCGTCATTGCAACCGGTGCCCCTGGCGCCCTGTCCTGAAAGACAAACATGTCCTCGATGCGTTCCCACTACTGCGGTCTGGTGACCGAAGCCCTGCTGGGCCAGACCGTCACGCTGTGCGGCTGGGTCAACCGCCGCCGTGACCACGGGGGCGTGATTTTTGTCGACCTGCGCGACCGCGAAGGCTATGTGCAGGTGGTCTGCGACCCGGATCGTCCCGAGATGTTCAAGACCGCCGAAGGTCTGCGCAACGAGTTTTGCGTGCAGATCAAGGGCCTGGTGCGTGCGCGCCCCGAAGGCACGACCAACGACGGCCTCAAGAGCGGCAAGATCGAGATCCTGTGCCACGAGCTGGCGGTGCTCAACCCTTCGGTCACGCCCCCCTTCCTGCTCGACGACGAGAACCTGTCGGAGACCACGCGCCTGACGCACCGCGTGCTCGACCTGCGGCGCCCCTACATGCAAAACAACCTGATGCTGCGCTACCGCGTGGCCATGGAAGTGCGCAAGTACCTTGACGAGCACGGGTTCATCGACATCGAAACGCCCATGCTCACCAAGAGCACGCCCGAAGGCGCGCGCGACTACCTGGTCCCCAGCCGTGTGCACGACGGCCAGTTCTTCGCGCTGCCGCAATCGCCGCAGCTCTTCAAGCAGCTCTTGATGGTGGCCGGCTATGACCGCTACTACCAGATCACCAAGTGCTTCCGCGACGAAGACCTGCGCGCCGACCGCCAGCCCGAATTCACGCAGATCGATATTGAGACCTCGTTCCTGACCGAGGAAGACATCCGCGGCATGTTCCAGGGCATGATCAAGCACGTCTTCCAAAAGACCATGGGCATCGACCTGGGCGAGTTCCCCAACATGACCTATGCCGAAGCCATGCACCGCTTCGGCTCGGACAAGCCCGACCTGCGCGTCAAGCTCGAGTTCACCGAGCTGACCGACGTGATGAAG
>JBDLTR010000036.1:0-5940 GCA_039805705.1 Pseudomonadota bacterium | reverse complement strand
CCTGACGTCAGCCAGCGCCGCCGGGCTTGCTGCCGACCATCGCGGCAATCTGCTGCAGCGGCGTCGGGTCGTCCATCGTCGTCAGGTCGCCGGGGTCGCGGCCTTCGCACACCGCCTGGATGGCGCGGCGCAGCAGCTTGCCCGAGCGGGTCTTGGGCAACAGCGACACGAAGCGCACCCGCGCCGGGCGCGCCACGGCCCCCAGCTGGCTGTCGACGAGTTTCATGATCTCGCCCTCGAGCTTGAGCGCCGCCTCGGGGGTGGCGGCCAGGCTCGGGTCCTTGAGCACGGCAAAGCCCACGGCCACCTGGCCCTTGAGCTGATCGGCCACGCCGACCACGGCGACTTCGGCCACATTGGGGTGGCTGGAGATGCTCTCTTCGATCTCGCGGGTGCCCAGGCGGTGGCCGGCGACGTTGATCACGTCGTCGGTGCGACCCAGGATGTAGAAATAACCGTCCTTGTCCTTGACCCCCCAGTCGAAGGTGGAATACATGGTCTTGCCGGGGATGCTGGTCCAGTAGGTGCTGACGTAGCGCTTGTCGTCGCCCCAGACGGTTTGCAAGCAACCCGGCGGCAGTGGGCCCTCGACCGCGATGACGCCCTTCTGGTCGGCTTCGGTGATTTCCTCGCCCGTGTTCTCGTTGATCAGCTTGACGTCGTAGCCGTACACCGCCTTGCCGGGCGAGCCGAATTTGGTCGGGGCTTTTTCAACGCCATTGCAGATGGCCATGATCGGCCAGCCGGTTTCGGTCTGCCAGTAGTTGTCGATGATGGGCTTGTTGAGCGCGCCCCCGATCCAGGTGGCGGTGGGCTCGTCCAGCGGCTCACCCGCGAGGAACAGGGCCTTGAGGCTGGAGAGGTCGTATTTGGTGAGGTAAGCCGGGTCCTGCTTTTTGAGCACGCGGGCGGCGGTGGGCGCCGAGAACATGACCGAGACCTTGTACTTCTCGACCAGGCTCCACCAGATGCCGGCGTCGGGCTGCGTCGGCAAGCCTTCGTACATGATGGTGGCCATGCCGTTGATCAGCGGGCCATAGATGATGTAGCTGTGGCCCACCACCCAGCCGATGTCCGAGGTGGAGAAATAGGTCTCCCCAGGCTCACCCATGTAGATGTGCTTCATCGAGGCGGCCAGGGCGACGGCATAACCCGCGGTGTCGCGCTGCACACCCTTCGGTTTGCCCGTGGTGCCCGAGGTGTAGAGGATGTAGCTGGGGTGCTCGCTGGCGACCCAGACGCAAGGCACTTGCGCATCCATGACCTTGGCGCGCTCGCTGGCGTAGTCGACATCGCGGCCGGCCACCGGGGCCAGGTCGGCGAGACCGCGGTTGACCATCAGCACCTTGCTCGGCTTGTGCGCGGCCAGGCGGATGGCCTCGTCCAGCAGGTGCTTGTAGGGCACGGCCTTGCCGCCACGCATGCCGGCGTCGGCGCTCACCACCAGCTTGGGCTGGGCGTCGTCGATGCGGCTGGCCAGCGAATGGCTGGCAAAGCCACCGAACACCACCGAATGGATGGCGCCGATGCGCACACAGGCCAGCATGGCAAAGCAGGCCTCGGCGATCATGGGCATGTAAATCAGCACGCGATCGCCCTTGCCCACCCCCTGCGCCTGCAGGATGGCGGCCATGCGCTGCACCTCGGTGTGCAGCTCACGGAAGCTGTAGGCTTTTTCGGTGTTGGTTTCGGTCGAGACGAAGATCAGTGCGTTTTGCTCGGCGCGGCCCTGGAGGTGGCGGTCGACCGCGTTGTGGCACAGGTTGGTCTCGCCGCCTTTGAACCAGGTGGCAAACGGGGGCTTGCTGTAGTCACAGACCTGCGTGAAGGGCTTGTGCCAGTCGATCAGGGCGGCCTGTTCGGTCCAGAAGGCGTCGCGGTCCTTGACGGAGCGCTTGTGGAATTCGGCGTAACTGCCCATGGGTTCTCCTCGGAAACCGATCGATGAAATCCGCCGACCAGGCCGCCACAGGGCGGCCAACCGGCTGAGAATTCATAATTATGGGCAGGGGTCTTGCGACATCCTGACTCGCCCGGGCAGCGCCCATGGCGCGTTCAGATGACGCGGCTGGGCTTCACTTGATCAGGGCTTGCACCGCCTTGAAGTCGGGGTGCTCGGCCGTGCGCAGCCACTCGAACAGCACCATTTCCGTGGTGACCAGCTCGGCCCCCGCACCCGCCAGACGGTCGTAAGCGGCGTCGCGGTTGCGCTCGCTGCGCGAGCTGCAGGCATCGGTGACCACCCACACCTCAAAGTCCTCCTCAAGCAAATCGAGCGCGGTTTGCAAGAGGCACACATGCGCTTCGCAACCGGCCAGCACCAGGGTCTTGCGGCCTGCGGCCTCGGGCGCGGGTTTTTGCAGATGGCGTGGCAAGCTGCGCGCGTTGCCGCGCGGGGCCGCTGGCGGCGGTTGCAGCCATTCGGCCAGGCCCTCCTCCACCGCGCTGAAATGCATCTTGGCCAGCACGCGCTGGCACAAGGCCCGCATCTCGGGTGGCAAAGGACCGAGTTTGGAAGGGCTTTGCTCGGTGCCCCACACCGGCACATCCAGGATCTGCGCCGCCTGCGCCAGGCGCAAGCCATTGGCCCAGACCGCCGCCGCATCGTGCATGGCGGGCTGCAGCTTGGCCTGGTAATCGACCAGCACGAGCTGGCTTTCTTGGGCATCGATCAACATGGGAAATCCTTTCTGGCCAAGCATTGTGCAGCAGCCCCAGGGTCGGCCTGCGCCAAGGGGCGCTTGGCATAGAATGCCGTGTTGCCTTTTGTCCTACAGCCCCACGTGCCCACCCCTTTCGTTCGCCGTTTCGCCTTGCTGCTAAGCCTGGTGGCCCTGCAAAGCCTGGCCGCGCCCGCGGACGATGACATGCCCCCAGCGGCAGGCCAGGCGGGCTTTTTGGCCCAGTGGTCAGGGTCATTGACCGGCCAGTTCTCGATGGCCAAGCAAACCGTCGGCGAAAAGGCCACCGACATGCTGACGCAAGCCATGGGCCTGCTGGGCGTGCCCTACCGGCGTGGCGGCAGCACCGAAGAAACGGGTTTTGACTGCAGCGGTTTTGTGCGCCACCTGTATGAAAAGTCTTTTGGCCGGCTGTTGCCACGCCGCGCCGATGAGCAGGCGCGTGCCACCGAAACCATCGACCGCACCGAACTCAAACCGGGCGATCTGGTCTTTTTCAACACCATGAGACGTGCCTTCAGCCACGTGGGCATTTACGTGGGCGACGGCAAATTCATCCACGCCCCGCGCGCTGGCAAGACCATCCGTGTCGATGACATGCGCGAGGCCTACTGGCAAAAGCGCTTCAATGGCGCGCGCCGCGTACAGTCCGAAGCGCCGGCCGACAACGCCGCCAGCCGCTGATCAGGGCTCACGCGGCAAGCTGCTCAGCAGCACCAGCCCCACCGACATGACGGCGGCCGTCAGCCAAAGGCCGCTGGTGAAGCTGCCATAGGCCTGTGCCATGGCCCCCGTGACGGCCGGCGCGATGATCTGCGCGGCACCATAGCTCAGCGTCAGCCGGGCCATGGCCTTGCCCGGATTGGCGGGTGAGCGTCGCCCCACCAGCGCCAGCGTCAGGCTGACGATGGCGATGAAAGTCGCTCCATAGCCCACCGCGCCCCACAAGGCGGCCCACAAGGCATTGGAGGCGGCGGGCAGCATGACCGACAAGATTTGCAAAACAAAGGCCAGCATCAAGGCCCGGATGTCGCCCAAAACCCGCGCCACGCGGTCCCACAAGAACACGGCCGGCGTGCAGGCCAGGCCCACCAGTGCCCACACCCAAGGCCCCTGCCCCGCCAACGCCGGCTGCCGCTCGACGATGGCCACGGTGAAGGTGGCGCTGATGACGAAACCCCAGCCGGCGCAGAAATAACTGGCCAGCAGGGTCCACAGCCAGCGCCGAGGCACCGCCGCGCCGCCACCCTCCTGGGCCTTGGCCGCTGGCGCTGGCGGCACCGGCGGGCGCCAGCGCCAGGCTGGCACGAAAAACACCAGCCCCAAGACCGCAAAGGCCCACCATTGCGCATCCCAGGCCGACCACAGCTGGCCCAGGCCCCAGGCCCCCACGGCCGAAAAGACGATGCCCAGACCAATGCCCGTGAAATGCAGCCCCAGTTCGGGCCGACGCCCGTGCTGCATCAGCCACCCCAGCACCAGGCCTGAGCCGAGCAGCATGCCGCTGGCGCCACACAAGCCGCCGATGTAGCGCCACAAGGCCCAGGCGGGCCACCAGGCGCTCAGGCCCATGGCCGCCGTGACCAGCAGGGCCAGCCACAGGCCCATGCTGTAGAAACGGTGCCGCCAGCGCACATCGTCGAGCCAGGCCACGGCCAGGGCGCCGCTCATGTAGCCCGCGTAATTGACCGCCGCCAGGGCACCGGCTGCCGCATCGCCCAGGCCGGTTTGCGCCTGCATCACCGGCAGCAGCGGTGTGTAGGCAAAACGGGCCAGGCCCAGGGTCAGCATCAGGCCGCAGACACCGCCGGCGATCACTTGCCAGGGCTGCAGCGCACGGTGGGGCTTGGAAGACATGGCGCCAGTATCGGGCAGAAAACGCCATGGCCGTGTCGCGCCAGCTGCAGGCACAATGGCGGCCCTGATCCTGTTTGCGCCGCCCTGCCCGCCATGACCACCTTTGCCGAACACCTGCAACAGTTGCCCTCCGTGACGCACTTGGCCGAACTCCAGCTCTTGGACTCGGCGGGCCAGGTCGTGGCCAGCATCGAGAACAAGCCCGGCAAAGCGGGCTCGCTCGCCGTCTACCATGCGCTGGCGGCCAAGCACGGCGGCATCACCGTGGCCGCCGCGCAAGAGGGTTTGGCGCTGTTCGCCGAGCACAGCGCATCGGCGCGCCAACACCCAGGCAGCCACCCCAACATCGACCGCCTCTTCGACGTCATCGCCACCGGCCATGGCTACAGCGTGCGTTTGATCCCCGCCTGAGACCCCGATGGCGATCCAGTGGTTCCCCGGTCACATGCACCTGACGCGCCAGGCGATCGCCGAGCGCATCAAGGGCATCGATGTGGTGATCGAGATGCTGGACGCCCGCCTGCCGGGCTCCAGCGCCAACCCGATGCTGGCGGGGCTGATCCAAGGCAAACCCGCGCTCAAGATCCTCTCCAAGCAAGACCTGGCCGACCCCGCGTGCACCGCCCAGTGGCTGGCCCACTACAACGCGCAAGAAGGGGTGCAGGCGATTGGGCTGGACAACAGCATGAAACAGCCGGCCAAGGCGCTGGTGGACGCGTGCCACCAACTCGCGCCCAACCGGGGGGGGCTGGACAAGCCGATGCGGGTGCTGATCTGCGGCATCCCCAACGTTGGCAAGTCCACACTGATCAACACCCTCAAAGGCAAAGCAGCGGCCAAGACAGGTGACATTGCCGGCGTGACCAAGACCGAACAGCGGGTGAACATCGCCGACGACTTCTACCTGTACGACACCCCCGGCGTGCTGTGGCCGCGCATCATCGTGCTGCAAAGCGGCCACAACCTGGCCGCCAGCGGCGCGATTGGCGTCAACGCCTTCGACGACGAAGAGGTGGCGCTCGAGTTGCTGGCTTACCTGATGGTGCACTACCCCGAGGCACTGCAGGCGCGCTACAAGCTCGGCGAGCTTGCTGGCCTGAGCGACGAGCAAGTGCTCGAAGCGATCGGCCGTCAGCGTGGCGCGCTGCAGGCCGGTGGCCGTGTCAACACCACCAAGGCGGCCGAACTGCTGATCCACGACTTCCGCGCCGGGGCGCTGGGCCGCATCACACTGGAAACGCCTGAGGAATTCGCCCGCTGGCTGGCCGAAGGTAAAAAGGCCGATGCCGAACGCACAGCGCGCAAGGAAGCGTTCGCCAAAGCCAAGGCGCAAAAAACCTCACAGCGCGCGCGCACACGCCGATGAACAAAGCCGCCAGCCCTTTCAGGCTGGCGGCTTTGT
>JBDLTR010000035.1:0-14425 GCA_039805705.1 Pseudomonadota bacterium | reverse complement strand
ACAGGCTCAAGGAGGCCGCCAGTCGACTGGCCATCAGCACTGAACCGTCATAATCCCAACGTCCTTGCCTGGAGGAGTTTGGGGTGGCCACAGGCGGGGGAATTTGCACTGGCCATCGGGGGAGTAATTTGATCAATCGGACTGTTCCACAGGTTTCGGGGGATGTTTTGCTCCACTGAAGCAATCCACTGCGCGGAATGCTTGTTGGTGCGGCTGGGCTCAATCACCTGCTCATGGTACTTGCGAGCCACCCGAGCCAAAGTAGTTCGCTGCGCCAATTCAGCTTGCTTGATTTTTAGCACTTCAGCTCTTGCACGGTTTCTGTCCGCCTTGCGCTTATCGATAGGGTCTATGCCTTGTGCAATCAAAGCACGCTGACGCTCACAATCGCGGCGCGCTTGTGTGAGGGCACTGCCGCATGTGGCCAGGTTGACGCGCTCTACACCACCCAAGCCCATTTCTCGCCGGCGCCCATCGGGGCCTGTGTACCGAAAGAACCAACTGGCCCCGTTTTGCCTCACATGGAGGAAAAGGCCCCCTCCGTCTGAGTGATCGCCAGGAGAGGCTGTTTGAACCGAACGTGCTGAAAGTAAGTGAATTGCCATTTTTTATCCATTCCAGACCCCCGCGAAACCCCCAAAAATCGGCTGCGTCGGGGTGCACACAGCCGTTTCTGGCGTGCACACAGTGAAGTATCTGGAATAGAAAAACCCCAGTCAAATCAAGAACTTAGCTGCTCTTGAGTGCACTGTGATGCACGACTGGGGTTTAGGGTACTGGCGGAAACGGAGGGATTCGAACCCTCGATGAGGCTCTACACCCCATACTCCCTTAGCAGGGGAGCACCTTCGGCCACTCGGTCACGTTTCCAAAGTGGGCCGATTATAGCTCAGGCCTGGTCCAGGTCGAAGGCCTTGTGCAGCGCGCGCACCGCGAGCTCCATGTACTTCTCGTCGATGACGACCGAGGTCTTGATCTCGGAGGTGGAGATCATCTGGATGTTGATGCCCTCTTCGCTGAGCGATCGGAACATCTTGCTGGCCACGCCCACATGGCTGCGCATGCCAATGCCCACGATGGACACTTTGCAGATCTTGGTGTCGCCCACCAGTTCGGTGGCGCCCAGTGCGGGCAGCACCTTGTCTTTGAGCAGGTCGGTGCAGCGCGCGTAGTCGTTGCGGTGCACGGTGAAGGAGAAGTCGGTCTTGCCGTCCTTGGACAGGTTCTGGATGATGACGTCGACTTCGATGTTCGCATCGGCCACCGCACCCAGAATCTGGTAAGCGATGCCAGGCTTGTCGGGCACACCCAGCACAGAGATTTTGGCTTCGTCACGGTTGAACGCGATGCCCGAAACGACGGCTTGTTCCATTTGTTCGTCTTCCTCAAAAGTGATCAGGGTGCCCGACTGGGCTTCTTCGGTGATGTCGATGTCCCAGGGCGTGAAGCTCGAGAGCACGCGCATGGGCACCTTGTACTTGCCGGCGAATTCGACCGATCGGATCTGCAGCACCTTGGAGCCCAGCGAGGCCATCTCGAGCATCTCTTCAAAGCTCACCTTGCTCAGACGACGCGCCTCGGGCACCACGCGCGGATCGGTGGTGTAGACGCCATCGACGTCGGTGTAGATCAGGCATTCATCGGCCTTCATGGCCGCGGCCACAGCCACCGCCGAGGTGTCGGAACCGCCACGGCCCAGCGTGGTGATGTTGCCGGCGTCGTCCACGCCCTGAAAACCGGTGATGATGACCACCTTGCCTGCGGCCAGATCCGCGCGCACGCGCGCGTCGTCGATCGACTCGATGCGGGCCTTGGTGTAGGCGTCGTTGGTTTTGATGGCGACTTGCCAGCCGGCGTAACTGACCGAGGGCATGCCCTCGGCCTGCAAAGCAATGGCCAGCAAGGCCGAGGAGGCCTGCTCGCCGGTGGAAGCCAGCATGTCAAGCTCGCGGTTGTAAGCGCTGTCGGCCTTGACGGGGGCCAGCTCCTTGGCCAGGCCCAGCAGGCGGTTGGTCTCGCCGCTCATGGCGCTGGGAACCACCACCATCTGGTGACCGGCGCGCGCCCATTTGGCCACGCGCTTGGCGACGTTGCGGATGCGCTCGGTCGAGCCCATCGAGGTGCCGCCGTATTTGTGAACAATCAAAGCCATGGGGTGTCGTTGTCGTGAAAAATCAGCGCCCGCGCTGCAGCGGCGGGCTGCGTTGGCTTGCGCGGGCGGCATGCCCGGCAAAACCCGCAGATTGTAGCAACCGGGCCAGGGGGCCTGGCTTGTCGCGCTCAGCTGGCCAGCCAGCGCAAATGGGCGCCGTCGCGCGTCACCTGTCCATGGCCCACACGCAAGCTCAAGCGGTGTCCCCGCGTCGTGCAGTCGGCCAATTGGGCCTGCAACTCGCGCAGCTGCGCAGCACTCGGGGTGGTGGCATGCTCGCGCCGCAGCCAGTGGCGCAGCACCAGGGCCTGGCGCGCGGCCGGCAGGTCTTGCAAGGCCGCGATCGCGGGCGGCACCCCGACCACCGCCAGGTCTTGCGCGGCCAGGGCATCGAGCAGCTCCTGGGCTTGCGCCGCATGGCGCATGCTGCGCGCGAAGGTGTCGCGAAACCCCGGCAAGGCCGTCTCCAGCGCCGGCAGCACATGTGCGCGCACGCGGTTGCGGGTGAAGCGCTCATCGGCGTTGCTGGGGTCTTCGACCCAGGCCTCGCCACGGGCATCCAGCCAGGCGCGCAGCTCGACGCCCGCCACGGCCAGCCAGGGCCGGTGCCAGGTCAGTGCCAGGCGCTGCGCCTGTGCCGGCATGCCCGCCAAACCGGCCAGCCCGCTGCCGCGCGAGAGCGCGATCAGCAGCGTCTCGACCTGGTCGTCGGCGTGCTGGGCCAAGGCGACATCCCGCACCGACCCACCCCAGGTCTCGCGCACGGCTTCAGCGATGGCGGCGTAGCGCGCCAGGCGGGCGGCGTCTTCAGGGCTTTGCCCGGGGACGGGGCGTGCGTCGACACGGCGCACCGCCAGCGGCACGCCCAGGCGCTGACACAGGGCGACGCAAAATGCTTCAAAACCGTCGGCCGCCGCTTGCAGGCCGTGGTGCACATGCACCGCGCGCACCTGCCCAGGCCAGCGCTCGGCGCAGGCGATCAGCAAAGCGGTGGAGTCGGCGCCCCCAGAGAGCGCGACGGCCACGGGCAGTCCCGGGCGGAAATCCGCCAGGGCCTGGTCCGGGTTCAGGGGCATGGCTGGTGCGCGCGAGCGCGAATGGCCTTACTTGGCCTTGGTGTCGGTGAAGCGGCCGTAGCTTTGCAGGCGCTCGTAACGGCGGTCCAGCAATTCCTTGGGCTTGAGGTCAGAAACCTGGCGCACCGCGTCGGCCAGCGCGCGCTTCAAAAAGCCCATCATCTGCGCGTGGTCGCGGTGGGCACCGCCCACGGGCTCGCTGACGATCTTGTCGACCAGGTTCAAGGCCTTGAGGCGGTGCGCGGTGATGCCCAGGGCCTCGGCCGCGAGCTCCGCTTTTTCGCCGGTTTTCCAAAGGATCGACGCGCAGCCTTCGGGGCTGATGACCGAATACACCGAGTACTGCAGCATCAGCACCTGGTCGGCCACCGAGATCGCCAGCGCGCCGCCCGAGCCGCCCTCGCCAATGATGGTGGTGATGATCGGCACCTCGAGTTGCGCCATCTCGAAGATGTTGCGGCCGATCGCTTCGGATTGGCCGCGCTCCTCGGCGTCGATGCCGGGGTAGGCGCCTGGCGTGTCGACGAAGGTGAACACCGGCAGCTTGAACTTCTCGGCGGTCTTCATCAGGCGCAAAGCCTTGCGGTAGCCCTCGGGCTTGCTCATGCCAAAGTTGCGCAGCGCGCGCTCCTTGGTGTCGCGGCCTTTCTGGTGGCCCAGCACCATGCAGGGCTGGCCATTGAAACGCGCCAGGCCACCCACGATCGACTGGTCGTCGGCGAAGTGGCGGTCGCCGTGCATCTCGACAAAGTCGGTGAACAGCGCGTTCACATAGTCCAGCGTGTAGGGCCGCTCAGGGTGGCGGGCGATCTTGGTGATCTGCCAGGGCGTGAGATCGCTGTAGATGTCTTTGGTCAGCTGCTGGCTTTTCTTGCTCAGCTGGTCGATCTCGTCGGTGATGTCCACCGCCGATTCGCTTTGCACATAGCGCAGCTCTTCGATCTTGGCTTCGAGTTCGGCGATGGGTTGCTCGAAATCGAGAAACGTGCGTTTGGCCAAGGGGTTCTCCTCAATGCATGCGGGCGGAACGCGGAACCAGGGCTCAGTAAGCCACAGGCAGCGGGTCCAGCGAGCGCCAAATATACCAAGTGGCCACCGTGCAATACGGTTGCCAGGCCTGGGCGACCTCGCGCGCATCGCTGCGGCTGACGGGTTCGCCCGAAAAGTAGTTGCGGCTGATGCCGTTGATCAGGCCCACGTCGTCCAGCGGCAGCACATTGGGCCGCATCAGGTGGAAGATCAGGAACATCTCGGCCGTCCAGCGACCAATGCCACGGATCGCCACCAGCTCGGCGATGATGGTCTCATCGTCCATGCCCTGCCACTGCTTGACGTGCACCGCGCCCGAGTCGAAATGCAAGGCCAGATCGACCAGGTACTCGACCTTGCGCGCCGACAGACCGGCCGCGCGCATGTCGTCGACCTTGAGCTTGAGCACGCCCGCAGGCGTGAGCTTGCGCGAGAGCGCGGCAAAGCGCTCCCAGACCGACTGCGCAGCCTTGACCGAAATCTGCTGGCCCACGATGGAACGCGCCAGCGTGACAAAAGCGTCGCCGCGCGACTCGAGCACGACGTCGCCGAACTGGGGGATGAGCTTTTTCATCACCCGGTCCTTGCGCGCCAGGTGCGCGCAGGCCTCGGACCAGTATGCGGGGGTGACCGGGCTCACGCCTTGGCCTCCCAGGTGGTGCCCGTGGGCGAGTCCTTGAGCACAATGCCGGCGGCCAGCAGGTCGTTGCGGATGCGGTCGGCCTCGGCGAAGTTCTTGGCGGCTTTGGCGGCGGCACGGGCCTCGATCTGCGCCTGGATGGCGGCCTCATCGAGCCCAGCGCCCGCCTGCAAATAGGCGGTCGGCTCCGACTGCAGCAGACCGAGCACGCCGCCCAGGGCCCTGAGCAGGCCGGCCAGTTCGGCCGAGCGGCTGCGGTTGACCTCGCTGGCCAACTCGAAAAGCACCGCCACCGCCTCGGGCGTGCCAAAGTCCTCGTCCATCGCGGCCTTGAAGCGCGCGGCAAAGGGGTTTTGCCAATCGATCGTCACGCTCGCAGCCGGCACGGCCTGCAGCGCGGTGTACAAGCGGCGCAGCGCGCCCTTGGCGTCCTGCAGGTGCACATCGCTGTAGTTGAGCGGGCTGCGGTAGTGGCTGCGCACCACGAAAAAGCGCACCGTTTCGGCGTCAAATTCCTTGAGCACATCGCGGATGGTGAAGAAGTTGCCCAGGCTCTTGGACATCTTCTCGTTGTCCACGTTGATGAAGCCGTTGTGCATCCAGCAACGTGCGAACGTGCCCGCGCCCAGTGCACCCTGGCTCTGGGCGATTTCGTTTTCGTGGTGCGGGAACTGCAGGTCAGCGCCGCCGCCATGGATGTCAAACGTCTCGCCCAGCAGTTCACAGCTCATGGCCGAGCACTCGATGTGCCAGCCCGGGCGGCCACTGCCAAAGTCGCTGTCCCATTGGCAGTCCTCGGGCTCGGTCGGCTTGGCCGACTTCCAGAGCACGAAGTCCAACGGGTCATGCTTGCCCCCCGGCTCGGTGCTCACCGCCACGCGCTCGCCCGCGTTGAGCTCGTCCAGCGACTTGCCCGACAGCTGGCCATAGCCCGGGAATTTGCGCACCGCGTAGTTGACGTCGCCATTGCTGGTCCGATAAGCCAGCCCTTTTTGTTCGAGCGTGCCGATCATGCGCAGCATCTGCGGCACGTAGTCGGTCGCGCGCGGCTCGTGTTGCGGGCGCTCGATGCCCAGCGCGTCGGCGTCCTGGTGCAGGGCGTCGATCATGCGGTCGGTCAGGTGGCGGATGGTCTCGCCGTTGTCGAGCGCGCGCTGGATGATCTTGTCGTCGATGTCGGTGATGTTGCGCACATAGGTGACGCGGTAACCACTGGCCTTGAGCCAGCGCTGCACCACATCAAAGGCGATCATCGAGCGCGCATGGCCCAGGTGGCACAGGTCATACACGGTCATGCCGCAAACGTACATGCGCACATGGCCCGGCTCGACCGGCACGAAATCGGACACCTGACGGCTGAGCGTGTTGTAAATGCGCAGGCTCATGAACTCATCACCATCGAACAGCCGCCCCGCAGGCACAGCAAGGGCCTCGATGCAAAGGTCGGTCAACTGAGGAAAACAGGGCCGGCAAAACGGTTGCCGACGAAGGACGGGGCGAAGGCCTGGGCACAGGTGCTCCGCTACAATGCCCCGCAGTATAGCCGCCCACCCAGCGCGGCACAGCCCGGTCTCTTGCCCATGTTTTCTGGCGTTTCACGCACCTTTTGCTGGCCCTGCTTGCTGTGGGTCTTGAGCGCATGGCCCCTGGCGGCCCACGCAGACGCCTACGAGGACGTCGAGCGCCAGTTGCGCAATGGCCAGCTTGAACGCGCCGAAACCTTGGGCCAAAAACACCTGCAAAGCCACCCGCAAGACCCGCAGATGCGGCTGCTGATCAGCCGCATCCAGGACGCGCGTGGGCAAAGCGCCTTGGCCCGCGAGACGCTGCAAGCGCTCACGCTGGAATTCCCAGAACTGCCCGAACCCCACAACAACCTGGCGGTGCTGCTGGCGCGCGAAGGGCGGCTGAGCGAAGCCATCGACAGCCTGCAGCGTGCGCTGCAGGCCCGTCCCGACTACACCCAGGCGCTGGAGAACCTCGGCGATCTGCACCTGAGTATGGCGCGCGATGCGTTTTTGCGCGCAAGCCGCACGCCAACGCCGTCGCTCAGCGCCAGCCGCAAGGCCGAAGCCCTCGCGCCCTTGCTGCCCCGCTGACGCCCCACCCCAAGAAAGCACCCCATGAAACGTTTGTTCTTGCGCTCCCTCTGCGGCCTGGGCTTGCTGGCCGCCCTCAGCGGCCATGCGCAAAGCGTGGCCACACCCAAAGTCCAAATCACCACCAACCTGGGGGTGATCGAAGCCGAGCTTTACGCCGACAAAACCCCCAACACCGTGGCCAACTTTTTGCAATACGTCAAAGACAAGCATTACGACGGCACCGTGTTCCACCGCGTGATCGCCAGCTTCATGGTCCAGGGCGGCGGTTTTGACCGGACCTACAAGCAAAAGCCCACACGCGCCCCGATCCAGCACGAAGGCCGCGCCGCGACCGCTGCAGGGCTCAAGAACACCACCGGCACGCTGGCCATGGCGCGCACCAACGACCCGCACTCGGCCACCTCGCAGTTCTTCATCAACGTGGTCGACAACGCCTTCCTCGACCCCACGCCCATCCCCGAGGGCGACCCGGTCAAGCGCTTCGAATACCAGGGCCGCGTGTATGAAAACATCCCGCGCAGCCAGCTGCTGAACGCCCCACAGCTCTACGGTTACACGGTTTTTGGCAAAGTCACATCCGGCATGGACGTGGTCCAGAAAATCCGCCAGACGCCCACCGGCAGCGGCGGCCCCTTCCCAACCGATGTGCCGCAAACCCCGGTCGTCATCCAATCCATCACCCTGCTTCCCTGAAAGACACCATGAGCCATCCGCAAGTCGAACTCCACATCACCGGCATGGGCGTGATCACGCTCGAACTCGACGCCGACAAGGCGCCCAAGTCGACCGAGAATTTCCTCGCCTACGTCAACAAGGGCCACTACAACAACACCATCTTTCACCGCGTGATCGATGGCTTCATGATCCAGGGCGGCGGTTTTGAACCCGGCATGTCGCAAAAGCCGACCGATGCGCCGATCGAGAACGAGGCCAACAACGGCCTCAAGAACGACAAGTACACCGTGGCCATGGCGCGCACCCAGGCGCCCCACTCGGCCACCGCACAGTTCTTCATCAACGTCGGCGACAACGCCTTCCTCAACCACACCGCGCCCTCGCTGCAGGGCTGGGGCTATGCCGTGTTCGGCAAGGTGGTCAAGGGCACCGAGATCGTCGACCAGATCCGCGGCGTCAAGACGGGCCGCAACGGTTTCCATGACGACGTGCCGAAAGAAGACGTGGTCATCGAAAAGGCCGTGGCCCTGTGATCTGAGCCTGCTCTGAGCCCCATGGCGTCCACGGTCACCCCCAGCACCGCTGGCACCTTCGATGCGCCGGCTTCCTGGCAGGCTGTGGACCTGATCTCCGACCTGCACCTGCAGGCCAGCGAGCCGGGCACTTTCGAGGCCTGGCGCGCGCACATGGCCGCCACCACGGCCGATGCGGTGTTCCTGCTGGGCGATGTGTTCGAAGTCTGGGTGGGCGACGACGCCGTGGCCTCAGACCCTTTCTTGCAAGCCTGCGCCCAGGTGCTGCGCGCGACCAGCCAGCGCCTGACCGTGGGCTTCATGTCGGGCAACCGCGACTTCCTGGTCGGCGAGGCTTTTCTGCACAGCTGCGGCCTCACGGCATTGCAAGACCCCACGCTGCTGCGCTGGGGACCCGCGCGCATCCTGCTGACCCACGGCGATGCGCTGTGCCTGGACGACCAGGCCTACCAGCGCTTTCGCGCGGTCTCACGCACCGCGGCCTGGCAAAGCGAATTCCTGGCCCGCCCGCTGGCCGAGCGGCTGGCGCTGGCGCAACACATGCGCGCGCAAAGCGAGGCGCACAACCAAAGCGTGGCCTATTTCGCCGACGCCGACCCGGACATGACGCGCGACTGGCTGCAAACCCACAGCGCCCTGCACCTGGTGCACGGCCACACCCACCGCCCAGCCGACCATGCGGTGCCCGGGCTGCCCCAGGCCAGTCGCCAAGTGCTGAGCGACTGGCACGCCGGCCCTGAAGGCCTGCGCGCCGAGGTGCTGCGCCTGCACGCCGATGGCCGCCGCACGCGGCTCTCGCCCCAGACTTGACATGGCTCAGCAGCCCCTGCGCACGCGCTGGCTCTTGCTGACCCTGG
Organism: Pseudomonadota bacterium; assembly: GCA_039805705.1. Classification (GTDB taxonomy): domain Bacteria; phylum Pseudomonadota; class Gammaproteobacteria; order Burkholderiales; family Burkholderiaceae_C; genus Limnohabitans_A. Next base: position 5,361 of record JBDLTR010000035.1, on the reverse strand, counting down.
CCCTGCTGGCCTTGGTGCTGCTTTGGGACGCCAGCGGCTTGGACCTGGCGGTGATGCGGCTGTGGGGCACCGAACAGGGCTTCGCGCTCAAACAGCACCCCCTGCTTTCGCGCTGGCTGCACACGCGTGGGCAACAAGCGGCTGTCGGGCTCTACCTCTTTTTGCTGGTCATGGTCGGCTGGCCGCTGGGGCCCTGGCGCAGGCTGCAACGGCGCGAGCGGGCCCAGGCCCTGATCGCGGTGACCCTCAGTCTGCTGACGATCAGCACGCTCAAACACTTCAGCCTGACCAGCTGCCCCTGGGACCTGGACGTCTTCGGGGGCCCGGCCCACCACGTGTCGCACTGGGCCTGGGGCACGCCCGACGGCGGCGGCGGCCAATGCTTCCCCGGTGGCCACGCGTCATCGGCTTTTGGCTTTCTGGCGATGGCCCTGCCGTTTCTGCACTCGAACGATCCGCGCCTGCAGCGCACCGGTCGCCGCTGGCTCTTGGTGGTGGTCTTGTTGGGCCTGGTGTTTGGCCTGACGCAAACCCTGCGCGGTGCGCACTACCCCAGCCACACGCTGTGGACCGCCTGGATCTGCTGGAGCGTGGGCTTGCTGACCTACACCCTGCTGGCCGCAAGGCACAGCCCCCGTTGAAGGCGGCACAGACCGGCGGACCGATCAGTGCCCTGCCCTGGGCGCTCAGCGGCGCAGCAGGTTCTTGAGCGCGTTTTGCAAACGCCGTGCGCTGCCCTCGTCGTGGCCGCTGGCCAGCACCTGGGCCACATCCTGCCCCCAGGTTTCGGCCGGGCCCGCCGCGTTGCGGCGCGTGAGCAACTGCAGCTGCAGGGCACGGCGATCGGCCAGGTGTTCGGCCGGCGTCGGCACCTCGGCCGCCATTTCCAGGCGCAACAAAGCCTCTGCCGCGCTCGCTTGTGCAGGCTGGCTCAGGGCCTGGCCCCAGGCCTGGCGCGTGGCGGCCGGCACGGCCTTGCCCAGTTCTTGCGCCGAAGGCAGGGCCTCGGCCTGGCGGTCTTTCCAGGCCGCGAGCACGCGCACCAGGGTCTCGCCGTGGGCCTGTGCGGCCAGCTTGCGCAAGGCCTGCTCGGCGTGCTCGCGCGCTTCGCGCTGGGCGCGGAAGGCCGTGTCGGCCAGGCGCGGTCCACGGCCTTCGCGGCGTTCATCCCGGCCCCAAGCGCGTTCGTCGCGGCGGCCTGCCCCACGGTCGTCACGCCCCGTGCGTTCGCCGGGGCGACCCTCACGGCGCGGACCTTTGCCCGCCATGGCGGGCTCGGTCTTTTTCTGGCCCGGGCGATCGTCGCCGCGCACCGCCACCACCGGACGCGGCGCTTTGGGCGCTGCGGGCGGCGCGGCGGCTGGGGCTTCGCCGGTGCTGTCCGAGGCTTCGGCCGGCACCACCGCATCGGCGGCCGGCTGGGCCTGGGCTGGGGCGGCGGGCTCGGCCGCCACCGCGGCCGCGGCTTCGGCCTGACCTCTGTGGGCGGCGTCGAGCGCGGCCATGGCCTGTCGGATGCGCTGGGCATCGCCCGAGGCGTTGGCGGCCTCCAAGGCTTTGGCGGCTTCGAGCACGGCCTGGTCGCGTGCACTGAGCGTTTCTTGCGCCGATGTGCGCGCCGACCCCTTGCGCTGGAACGCCTCATCGATCGGCTTGCGGAACACTTCCCAGAGCTTTTGTTCGGTCTTGCGGTCCAGCGGGACCGCCTGGGTCTCGGCCTGCCAGCGCTGCTGCAAAGCCTTGACCGCATCGATGCGCAATGTCGGCGCTTCGCCCAGGGCCTTGGCCTCGTCGATCATGGCGTGGCGGCGCTGGGTGCTCTCTTTTTGGGCGGCCTCCAGGCGCAAGGCGGCGCCGTGGATGGCGGCCTTCCACTGCGGCTGCAACTCGGCATAGGCTTTTTCACTGAGGTGGCCCGCGCCGCGCCAGCGCTCGGAGAACTGGTGGATCGCGCGCACTTGGGCACGCCAATCGCTGTCCTCGGCATGGGCGGCGGTCCAGGCCTTGACCTCGTCGATCAGCTGGTGGCGCAGCGATTTCTGCGCAGCGGTCTCTTGTTTGAGCTGGTCCAGCCAGGCCTGCACGGTTTTGTAGGCCTCGTTGCAGGCGGCGTCGAATTTCTTCCACAGCGCGTGGTTGGGCAAGCCGCCCTGGTCGGTCTGCTTCCAGGCTTCGCGCAGCTGGCGCAAAGCTTCTTGCATCTTGCGGCCGCCCAGGGTGGGCGCCTTGTCTGGCCCCAGCAAGGCCTCGGCCTTGGCCACCAGCTCCTGGCGCAGCTGGTCGGCACGCCAGCGTTGCCAACCCTCGAGCTCGCCCGCGGCGGTCAGGGCCTGGTGCACGCGCGCGTCCAGCGCGGTGTCAAGGTGGCGCCCATGCTCTTTGAGCACCTGGCGCAGGGCGGCGGCAGCGCCGGCGCTGGCCTTGCCATGGCCTTCGGCCACTTCTTTTTCCACCGCTTCGAGCACTTGCAAAACCGCCTGGGTGGCCTGCTCGCGCAGGGCTTGGCGCTGGGCCGCGTCCATTTTCGGTTTGGCGGGGGCCGCCGCAGGGGCTTCGGCGGCCGCGGGGGCTTGGCCTCGGGCCAGGCGGATTTCATCGGCCCACACCGGCACGGGGGGCAAAGCGGCGTCGGCCTGGACCAGCGCCTGCTGGGCTTGACCCAGCGCGGCGGTGAAGCCTTCCCAGACCGCCTGGAGCTGGGCGCGCGAGGCATCCAACTGGGCCGGGAACTTCATGTCGACACTGGGCCAGGCGGGGTCTTGGGTCAGGCGCTGCGCCTGCCCGTCCCAGGCCTGCACATCGGCGACCAGGGCGCTTTCAGCCTGCTGGGCCTCGGCCAGGGGCTTGGTCGAGAGCACCTCGATGCGCTGGGCCAGGAGCACGGCCGCCTCGCGCTGCACCATCACCTGGTGCTGCAGGTCTTCGACCCGGCGCACCACCTCGGCCAGGCGTGTTTTGAGGGTGGCCAAGGGCTCGCGCGACAGCGGGGCCCCGGCCTTGGCGGCATCGCGTTGCCAGGCCATGGCGTCGGCAATGTTCATGCGGGCAGCCGTCAGCAGCTGTTCGCCCTTGGTCGCCCACTCGCTGACCAGGCTGTCTTGTTCGCGGGCGCGCTTGAGCTCGTCCAGCCGCTCCTTGAGGACCTTGGCCGCGCCTTTGTCGCGGCTGGCCATCTCCCGATAGACCTCCTGCACCTGCTCATGGCTGGGGCTTTTGGCCAGCCAGTCGCGCAGGCGTGCGGCGCGGTCACCGGAGGTGGCGGCCGAAAAAGCGCCCTCGGTCCAAGAGTCCAAAACAGAAAGGTCGGTCGGTTTGTTGCTGGCAGTCACGTGTCTCACCCTGGCGTCCCGGCACTCCTTGGCGGGGACAAACTTGAAAATCAATTTTGTATTGTCGCCCCTTTCTCAGCCCGTCCAGCCCGCCAGCGCCGTCCGCCACGCAAAATAAGGGGTTCTGGTTATAAAATACGATTTCCTCATTCTTGACTGGTTATTAAAGACCTTCCTAGAATGCGGCTGCCGTTGGCTCGGGATAACCCTGAGACCACCTGTTGCCGGGGTTGAAAAGTCCCACATGGACATCACCCTATGACCGCCCCCACGCTTGCAGTCTGCGTGAGATGGGCCCACCCACCGAACTGCATGAGCACACATCCGCAACCGAAACGCTGGCAAAGCCTGAGCAGCATCGCCCTGGACATCCGCGCCGGATTCCTGGAGTTGGCGCGCCATGGCCTGGCCTTGCTCGGCCTGACGGTGCTGGCGCTGACCTTGGCCTTTGCGGCCCGGCCACAGCTGCAAAACACCGCCAGCGAATGGCTGATGGGCTGGCTGCACAGCCGGCAAGACGATGGCAGCACCGAGCAGCTGGCCCTGAAGGACATGCCCCCTGAGCAAGCGCGTGTGACCCAATGGCTCAGCCGCAAGTACCGCGTGGCCACCACACCGCTGGGGCCGCTGGTGGCCGAGGCCTGGACCGTCGGCCAAAACAGCCAACTGCCCCCCACACTGATCCTGGCGGTGATGGCCGTGGAGTCGGGCTTCAACCCCTTCGCCAAAGGCACCCAGGGGGCCATGGGCCTGATGCAAATCGAGCCCGAGACCCACGCCGAAGAACTGCAAATGTTTGGCGGCCGGCTGGCCGCGTTCGACCCGCTGACCAATCTGCGGCTGGGTGCGCGCTTTTTGCAGGCCAATATCCAGGCCAGCGGCTCGACCGAAGACGGGCTGCGCCTGTACGCCCTGGCTTCGGGCCAGACCAACGACGAGGCTTATGTGGGCCGTGTGATGGCCGAGCACAAGCAGCTCGAGCGCATCTCCCAAACCCAGGCCCACACCGCCAGCCTGAGCCCCCGACAGCGGCCGCTGTGACCGGGGCGTCGGCTACACTTGCGCCTGTGCGCGACTGGCGATAGGGACCCTTGACGGTCCTGACGTGGGCAGCGCCGGTCAGGCCGGCCACAACCACTGGGGAGCGCACAGCAGCACCTGCCGTTTTCAGCCGTTCGCCTGGGCAGCCCTTGTCAGCGCTTTTCCGAAGTCACGCCAAGGTTCCATCTATTGAAGGACTGCCATGTACCACCGCAACATCCTGATTGAACAGACCGATCCCGAACTGTTTGCCGCCATCCAGGCCGAGAACGCGCGCCAGGAACACCACATCGAGCTGATCGCCAGCGAGAACTACGCCTCGCCCGCCGTCATGGCCGCCCAGGGCAGCCAGCTCACCAACAAATACGCCGAAGGCTACCCCGGCAAGCGCTACTACGGTGGCTGCGAGTACGTCGACGTGGCCGAGCAGCTGGCCATCGACCGCGTCAAGCAACTGTTTGGCGCCGAGGCCGCCAACGTGCAGCCGCACTGCGGCGCATCGGCCAACGAGGCCGTGTTCCTGGCCTTTCTGAAGCCTGGCGACACCATCATGGGCATGAGCCTGGCCGAGGGCGGTCACCTCACGCACGGCATGCCGCTGAACATGTCGGGCAAGTGGTTCAACGTGGTCTCTTATGGCCTCGACAAGAACGAAGCCATCGACTACGACGCGATGGAAGCCAAAGCCCGCGAGCACAAGCCCAAACTGATCGTGGCTGGCGCCTCCGCTTACAGCCTGCACATCGACTGGGCCCGCTTTGCCAAGGTGGCCAAGGAAGTCGGCGCGATCTTCATGGTCGACATGGCCCACTACGCCGGCCTGATCGCTGCGGGCGTCTACCCCAACCCGGTGCCGCACGCCGACGTGGTGACCTCCACCACCCACAAGAGCCTGCGCGGCCCGCGCGGCGGCATCATCCTGATGAAGGCGGAGCACGAAAAAGCCATCAACAGCGCGATCTTCCCCGGCCTGCAAGGCGGCCCGCTGATG